>NZ_FQVH01000001.1:58603-273921 GCF_900129075.1 Caldanaerobius fijiensis DSM 17918 | reverse complement strand
ACAGAGACAACCTGAAGAAGAAAGAGGGAATACGTGTACTACAATACAAAATGCAGCAATCGAGCATACATCGCAGAGAGGATTATATGTTTGGTCGATGAGTAGTCAAGCCTAAAATGAACTCACTGCGTTCGGGCTTGACAACCCATCTTCCCAACCATGGGTAGTAGCTATGCGATGTATGCATAAGTATCAAGTGGCACTTGATAGATTTAATCATGGTGAAATTTAAAGAAACAATATTTAAATATCAAAGATCTTTATTAATCTTGTTAAAGGTCGACCTTTTTGGTTGATTACAAATCATATTATACGAGGGGGATTACCATGGATATATCATTAGAGAGTGTAAGCAAGTATCTGTCAACTTTGGAGGGAACAGTTGGCGATATAGAAAAGGATTTGAAGCGCTTTTTCTATGAGATAAAATTTGTGCAAAAACTAATAGAAGCATATCCCGAAAAAGAAGGACAATGGGCGGCTCAAGTACAGGATGCTGTAGAAGGCTTGAAAGAGGATATTGAAAAGGGATTGAGGATAAAAGATGCGGTGGCAAAGGCTGAAGATTCCTTAAAAGCTATTGCGGCAGTGGCAAAAGAATTTACTATACACTATATAGGCCATGCCCATATTGACATGAACTGGCTGTGGCCATGGCAGGAAACTGTAGACACTTGCTATAAAACCTTCAATACAGCAGATAAGCTTATGAGTGAATACCCAGATTTTAAATTTTCACAAAGCCAGACTTCAGTGTATAAAGCCATGGAAGACTATAGCCCTGAGACCTATGAGATGATCCACAGGAGGGTCAAAAGTGGACAATGGGAAATAACAGCCAATACGTGGGTAGAGGGCGACAAGAATATGGCGTCAGGAGAGGCATTAGTCCGCCAGATTCTTTATACAAAGAGGTATTTTAAAGAGAAGTTTGGTTTGCCCTATGATGCCATAAAAATAGATTGGGAACCGGATACTTTTGGCCATGCATGGACATATCCTCAGATACTGGCAAAAGCGGGCATAAAAAGATATTATTTCTGCAGAGCAGGCAAGGGCCATAGACTGTTTTTATGGCAAGCACCAGATGGTTCAAAAGTTTTGGCGTGGAATGACGAAAAGCTGTGGTATCTGGGAGCTGTGAGACCTGAGGACGTCGTGGAGGCAGTGGATCACTACAAAGCTACCGGTATGAAAGACTACATGATAGTTTACGGCGTAGGTGACCACGGAGGTGGGCCGACCAGAAGACATATCAACATGATAAAAGAGATGGAAAAATGGCCTGTATTTCCGAAAGTAAAATTCAGCACCACAGACGAATATTTCACCATAGCAGAGCGGTATATAGACAAACTCCCCGTAGTAGACGGTGAACTAAATTTCACATTCAGAGGTTGTTACACATCACAAAGTAACATAAAGAAAGCGAACAGATTTTCAGAAAACATGTTAGGCCAGGCAGAAGCTTACGCCTTAGTAGCCAACAAGCTGGTTTCAAAAGCCTATCCAGAAAAACAATTACATAAAGGCTGGATAAACACCATGTTTAATCAATTCCATGACATACTCCCAGGATCAGGTATTCACGCGACCTACGAATATTCCCAGGGATTGTATCAGGATACTAAGGCCCATGTGGACATGATAAAAGAGGCTTCATTTAAAGCTATTGTAAGCAAACTCAACACAAAAGGCAAAGGAGACTTATCCATTACAGTATTCAACCCACTGGCATGGACAAGGACAGATACAGTTACAGTAAACGTCTACGAAAAGTTTGATAGAGACGCCAGATTCATATTGGTTGATAATACAGGGAAGGAAATACCCGTGCAATATACCTTTAAGAGCTGGTTTGGATTTGATTTTCATGTTGTAACATTTACAGCAAAAGACGTTCCAGGCTGTGGGTACAAAACATATTACCTCAAAAAAACCTATTTGATGCCTGAAGAAAGCGGAGCAACAGTATCCTTTGACGGAGCTAACGAAAAGGTAATAGAAAACGAATATCTAAAATTGCGCGTGGAAGCCGGCTCTGGCACCATTGTAAGCCTTATTGACAAAAAGACCAATGTAGAATATGTGCCGCATGGCAAAAAATTGGGTTTGTTACAGGTATTGCATGAAGCTCCTAACGATATGTCCGCATGGGTTATAGGTCAGATTTTAGAAACAACCGATCTGGATAAAGGAGCACATATTGAAATCGTAGAAAGAGGCCCAGTAAAGGCAACAGTAAGGGTGAGCAGAAAGTACAACAAATCAGAAATTACAATGGATATAACCTTATGCAAAGATATGCCGAGGGTAGATTTCAAATTAGATATAAATTGGCTTGAGATAGGAGATAAGGTAAATGGTGGGCCGCTATTAAAAGTGGCATTTCCTCTCAATGCCTGCGATATATCTCCGACGTACGAGATACCATTTGGCAGCATAAAAAGAAATGAAAAGGTCGATGTGGCGTCATTGAGTGCTTCACCCAACAACATGTCATCCTTAAATGTAAAAGGAGAAGATGTACCAGCTCAAAAATGGGTAGACATAACAGGGAAAGACGACAAAGGCAACAGGATAGGGCTATGCGTAGTAAATAACAGCAAATATGGCTTTGACTACATAGAAGATACCATAAGGATGTCATTGATAAGGAGTACTTTTAATCCTGATCCACTACCAGAATTAGGTAAACACGAGATAGAGTTTGCTGTATATCCTCACAGCGGTCAGTGGAGAAATGCTGATTCCGCCAGATGTGGATATGAGTTCAACAATAGGCTGGAAGCTCATTATGATGACCCACATGATGGAACATTAAGTGATGCGATGGCTGTAATAGAGGTCATGCCAGAAAATATCATACCTGCGGCTGTGAAAAAAGCCGAAGATGATGATTCGATAGTGATCAGGATGTACGAAGTCGATGGTATAGAGACGGCAGCAGATATAAAGGTATTGCTTCCTGCCGTAGAGGCAGTAGAAACGGATTTATTAGAGCAACCTATAGGGAATGCAGTTAAGATTCAGGGTGGAATTTTTAGCACTGTGTTTAAGCCTTACGAGATAAAGACGTTTAAGATTAGATAATAATATGCAATGGATAAAAGTGAGCCGATCTATATATCAAAAGGATCGGCTTGCTTTTATATACTACACCATGTAAAGGTTGTTTGATGCTGTGTATAATGATATAATTAATGTAGAGGTATTGTTTTTCTGTTTATTTTTACATAGAAGATAAGGAAAGGAGGCGTGTTGATGAAGGCAGCGATATTTAATAAGCCTGGCGATATAAAGGTTTCGGATATACCTGTACCTGATATAAGTGAAGAGGAAGTTCTGATAAAGGTAAAAGCTTGCGGTATATGCGGCACTGATTTACATATTTATAGAGGTGGTGTTGGATCGGCACCTATAAAGCCCCCTATTGTTTTAGGACATGAGTTTTCGGGAGAAGTAGTCAAGGTAGGGGATAAAGTAGACAATGTAAAAGTGGGCGATAAAGTAGCTGTGGACCCCAACATATATTGCGGCAAGTGTGAATTCTGTCGTACAGGCAAAAAAGAACTCTGTGAAAATTTGAGAGCTATAGGGATAAATTATAATGGAGGGTTTGAAGAATATTGTGCAGTTCCTGCACAACAGGTATATAAGTTACCCGATTCGCTGGACTTTATAAGTGGCGCCATGATGGAACCGTTGGCTTGCTGCATACATGGAGTGGATTTAAGTAAAATCAAATCCGGCGATACTGTTCTCGTGTTGGGAGGGGGAGCTATTGGTCTTATCATCATGCAGCTGGCGCGATTGTCGGGTGCTTCAAAGGTCATAGTAAGTGAGCCTATAGAAAGCAGAAGGGCACTGGCATTGAAATTGGGAGCGGATCTTGTTGCAAACCCTGTCGAAAACGATTTAAAAGAAGTGTTAGAGATGAATGACATTCATGGAGCGGATGTAGTATTTGAATGCGTCGGTTCGAGAGTTACGGCAAGTCAGGCCTTTGATGTAGTAAAAAGAGGAGGCCATATCGTGCTTTTTGGTGTTGCTGGTGTAGATGATGAGATTGTTTTAAGACCTTTTGACGTGTACCAGAAGCAGTTAACAATAAGTGGTTCATTTATCAATCCAGATACTAACTATAGAGCTGTGAAACTCTTGGAATCAGGTAGGGTGAACGTAAAGGATTTAATCACCCATAAATATCGTATTGACGATATAAATGATGCATTTACTGAGAATATTAGTGAAAGAATAAAGACTATGATTGTATTTTAAGGGAAGGAGATAATTATGGAGAAACGTATTTCTTTAAATGGAACCTGGCAGTTCAAGGAAGCAAATGATACTCAGTGGTATGAGGGCAAAGTTCCTGGATGTGTTCAATTGGATCTCATGGCATTAAAGAAGCTGGAAGATCCTTTTTATCGAATGAATGAGATTGAATGCCATAAATTAGAAGAAAAAGAATGGATATACAAAAAAGAGTTTGATTTTGATGTAGATATGACTGAAGAAATAGATATGGTAAAATTAGTTTTTGAAGGTATTGATACCCTTGCGGATATATACTTAAATGGAGAATTTATCGGTAGAGCTGAAAATATGTTTATACCCCATATCTTTGATGTTACAGATATAATAAATTATGGTAAAAATACCCTAGAGGTCCATTTTGATTCGCCTATAAAAACTATAAAGGCGATAGAAAATGCCAGCCCTGTTAACTTGGCCTGGTCCGGTGAGAGTGCAAGGCCTTATGTGAGAAAGGCTCAGTACTCTTATGGATGGGATTGGGGTCCGAGGATAGCTCAGGTTGGCCTATGGAGAGGTGTATATCTGTCAATTATAAAAGATGCTGAGATCTTAAATCCGTTTTTCTACACCGAGAAAATTGAGGGCGATACTGCGTATGTAAATGTCAGTGCAGAAGTAGATTCATATATGGATCAGGATTTAGAAGCGGAGATTTTAGTTTCATATAATGGTTGCGTATGTGCTAAAAAAAGGGTGTCAGTCCAGAACGATAAAATAAAGGCTGTGCTTGAAATAAAGGAACCAAAATTGTGGTATCCCAACGGCATAGGAGAGCAGCCCCTTTATGATATTACGATAACACTCTTAATGGATGATGAAATAATAGATGAAAAAACCTTCAGGTCGGGAATAAGGACTGTAAAGTTGCTGAGAAATAGAGATAGTGAAGGCGAGAGCTTTATATTTGAAATTAACGGGATTAAGGTATTTGCCAAGGGGGCTGATTGGATACCAGCAGATAACCTATTGCCAAGGCTTACCCGGCAGGATTATTACGAATACATAAAGCTTGCTAAGGATGCAAATATGAATATGCTGAGAATCTGGGGCGGTGGCATATACGAAGATCCGGCATTTTATGATGCCTGTGATGAAATGGGCATAATGGTATGGCAGGACTTCATGTATGCCTGTGCGCAATACCCGGATCAATTTGAATGGTTTCAGGAGCTGGCTATTGAAGAGTCAGAAGCAGTTTTACTGGCATTGAGAAACCATCCATCTATTGTACTTTGGTGCGGAAATAATGAAAATAATTGGGGATTCTATTCGTGGTGGCATAATGGCGATCCGAAATATCTGGGCAACTTTATTTATAAGGAGATATTGCCAAAACTTTGTGCGCAATACGATCCATCAAGGCCTTATTGGGTATCGAGTCCATATGGTGGACAGGATCCTAATAGTGAAGCAGAAGGAGATAGGCATCAATGGAATGTCTGGAGCGGCTGGATGGATTACAGCGCCTATTTAGGAGACAGAGGAAGATTTTTGAGTGAATTTGGATTCCAAGCCATGCCTGATTGGAAGACCGTGTTATCTTATACGGCTCCTGAAGATAGGACTATTTTAAGCCCTGTAATGCTTGCACACAATAAGATGGCAGAAGGTATGGAGCGTTTGATCAGATTTATGGTGGGGCGTTTAGGTTTTCCAAAAGACCTTAAGAGTTTTGTCTACCTTAGCCAGTTTAATCAGGCCGAAGCTATAAAGACAGGGGTAGAGCACTGGAGGTCTCGCAAGTTCATGACGGCAGGAACGTTATATTGGCAGCTCAATGATTGCTGGCCTGTGGCAAGCTGGTCTTGCCTGGACTATTACAAGAGGAAAAAGGCTCTGTATCATTATTCCAAGAAATTTTATGCTGATGTGCTTCCGTACATTGTACAGGAAGGTGATGGCGTATCAATATATGGAATAAGTGATTTGCTTTACAATGCCGATGCTGAAGTAAGAATTGTGGTTTATAGTCTGGGCGGAAAGAAAATTTCAGAAAAACAGCTAAAGACGTCTTTGATTGCTAATGATGTGATGAAGATAGCCCATTACAGTACCCAAGACCTTAATATTGGCTATGCGCCAAAAGCTATGCCTGTAGATATACCAGGATGCACGCTGCCGATAGAGAAAAACGGAGAATTATTAAATAGCGTGATATACGTGCAGATTACGGTAAATGGCGTTACTTACGAGAACTATAAGGTATTTGACAGGTTTAGAAATTTGGAATTGGTACAGCCTAACATTAGCTGCAACGTTGATGGCAATACCATAACCCTCACTGCGGATGTACCAGCGTTTGGGGTGTTTGTAGAAACAGAAGAGGATGTGGATCTGTCTGACAATTGCTTAAATATGATACCAGGGGAAAAATACACAATAAAATGTTCAGGAACACCTGGTAAGATTGAGATATTTGACATAACGCGCATGATAGCGAAAATATGATGAGGGATTTTTGTGAACAAAAAGATACTTTATGCAATTATTATACTGCTTTCTTTTTCACTGTTAGGGAGCATTATAATCAACTATAATTTGCATAAACAGACAGATAAAATGATTATAGATGCAACTAACACAACAAATTCTGATACAAAAGCCAAGCCATCGCCATCAGCAGTCAAAGAGAATGGGGTCTCGAATGAAAGTAAAATCGATGAGGCCAAGTCGAATGATACACAACAAAATGAGATATACGTAGATGTAGGTGGTGCTGTAAAGAATCCGGGAGTATATAGATTTAAACAAGGCGAAAGAGTGATAGATGCTATAAACAAGGCTGGGGGACTAGAAGAGGATGCTGATACCTCTACGATAAATATGGCAAAAAAGCTAACTGACGAAGAGAAGGTGTATATTCCTAAAAAAGGAGAAACGCCTCCACAGGTTGTTTCCGGCACGAGCTCTGGAAATAGTGGCGTGCTGCCTACGAATGCCAAGATCAATATAAACACAGCATCTCTTCAGGAGCTGGATAGCTTACCAGGTATCGGGCCAGTGACTGCTCAGAGGATAATTGATTATAGAAATCAGAACGGTCCATTTAAATCTATTGAAGAGATCAAAAATGTAAGCCGTATAGGTGATAAGATTTTTGAACAGATTAAAGATAAGATAACGATATAAAAACTCTTGACATGTATTATTGTTTAGTGTATTCTAATATCAGAAAGTTGTATTCTGAAAAATCCGATGAACGGGAAGAGTAGATGATATACTCGGATTATAGAGAGCCGGGGATGGTGGAATTCCGGTATCCAGAGTGTCATTGAATGGGCCCGGGAGGAGTTGCGCGAAGCCTTAAAGTGTTTTAAGGTGTGTAGCGTTAATCGGGAGTCTACCGTTAAAAAGACAGGGTATCGGAGGAATCCTTCTGTACCCGGATGAGATGGCTATACATAGGTGGCTAGCGGATGCGAAAGCATTTCGCCCTAATGGGTGAAATGCTTTTTTAGTTACCTTGGTAGCCGAATTTGGGTGGCACCGCGAGGTACCTCGTCCCATGGGGATGAGGTACCTTTTTGATTTATTGGAGGATAAATTATAGAGAGGAGTGGTATTTTGATATTTCCATCAAAATCGGAGTTTGAGATCATGAGAACAAAAACAGGCATCATACCAGTTATGCTTACGATAAATGCCGATGAGCTTACACCGATTGGTCTTTTTTATAATTTAAAAGGAAAACGAAAATTTTTATTAGAGAGCGCAGAGAGCGGGAAAAAGTGGGGAAGATATTCGTTTTTGGGTTGTGACCCATATATGGTTATCTGCAGTTATAAAAGCGATATTCGCATAGAACGAGATGATAAAGTAGAGATGGTAAAAGGAAGGGTACTGGACGAGATTAAAAAGCGTATGGGGGATTATCCTGTTCTGACCAATGTGGAATTGCCACCGTTTATTGGAGGAGGAGTTGGTTATGTAGGGTATGATGTCATAAGGCAGTATGAAAAACTTCCTGACAAAAATCCCGATATGATAGGAACACCTGAAGCTTGCTTGATGTTTTACAAAGAAGTAATCGCATATGATCATTTTCATCACAACGTTTCGATTATACACAATGTAATGCCTTATGACAGTGAGGAGTATGAAGATGTTGTAAAAAGATTAAATGGTATAAAAGAGACTATCATGAGGCGGGATGAGATACACCCTATAAATAACCAAAGCCATCTGAAAAGCGTTAAAGCCAATTATGACAGAGATAGTTATAGTGCAATGGTAAGAAAGGCTAAAGAATATATTGTAGCAGGTGATATATTCCAGGTGGTTTTGTCCCAGAGGATAACCGCTGAAACGGACATTGATCCTTTTGACGCATACAGAAAACTTAGATCGCTAAACCCATCGCCCTATCTTTTTTACATGGACTTTGGTGATTTTCAGATCGTAGGATCATCGCCGGAAAGCCTCGTAAGTGTTAAAGATCGTATTGTCATGACAAATCCCATAGCGGGTACGAGGCCAAGAGGTGCATCTGAAGAGGAGGATCAAAGGTTGAAGGAAGAGCTACTGGCAGATGAGAAGGAACGGGCAGAACACGTGATGCTGGTAGATCTGGGGCGCAACGATATAGGCAAAGTCAGTCAATTTGGTACTGTAAAGGTTGAGAGATTTATGGATGTGGATATGTACTCTCATGTTATGCACATTGTATCGACGGTATCCGGCAAGCTCAAAGACGATAAGACATGTTATGATGCGCTTATTGCGTGCCTTCCGGCTGGTACTGTTTCAGGGGCGCCGAAGGTGAGGGCTATGGAGATTATTGATGAACTGGAGAATGTGAGAAGGGGGATATACGCTGGTGCTTCGGGATATTTTGCCTATACAGGTAATATGGATATGTGCATTGCTATAAGGACCATAATCTTTAAAGACGGAAAGGCATATATACAATCGGGTGCGGGCATAGTCTATGATTCGGTACCAGAGACAGAATATCAGGAGACATTAAATAAGGCCATGGCATTGAAGGAGGTTTTATAAATGATCCTCTTGATAGATAATTATGATTCATTCACTTATAATTTGTACCAGTATATTGGAGAGTTTTACCCTCGTATAGAGGTGGTTCGAAATGATGAAATAACGGTTGAAGAGGCTATAAATTCTGGGGCTGAGAGAATTATACTCTCGCCGGGACCGGGTAGGCCGGAAGAAGCGGGTATTTGCGTGAATCTCATAAGAGAGCTAAAGGGTAGAATACCATTATTGGGTATCTGCCTAGGTCATCAAGCTATTGGATATGCTTATGGAGGAAGGATCGTTAGAGCCGATAAGATACTCCACGGTAAGACTTCGATGGTAATCCACAATGGACATGGCGTATTTTACGGAATAAAAAATCCTATATGCGCTACAAGGTATCATTCTTTGGTGATAGATAAAGAGAGTTTGCCGCAGGAATTGGAGATTACAGCCTACACATCAGATGGAACGATAATGGGTATAAGGCACAAAAGCTTGCCTGTTTATGGGCTGCAATTTCATCCTGAATCTATTCTTACAGAAAATGGGAAACAAATATTAAAGAATTTTTTGGGGGGAATTTTAAATGTTGCATGAATTATTAAAGAAGGTTGTCATGAAGGAGGATTTAACTCAAGAAGAAGCATATATGGCAATGGATGCCATAATGAATGGCGAAGCAACGCCATCGCAAATAGGGGGATTTTTGATAGCGTTAAGAATGAAAGGGGAAGTTATACCTGAGATAACAGGTTGCGCCATGTGTATGAGGTCTAAAGCAAAAAGAGTTGAACTTCAGGAATACGCTATAGATACTTGTGGCACAGGAGGCGATGGCGGCAAGACTTTTAACATTTCCACTGCTGTGGCCATAATAGCTGCGGCTGGAGGTGTTAAGGTGGCGAAACATGGCAATAAAGCGGTGTCCAGTAAAAGTGGTAGTGCTGATGTTCTTGAGGCATTAGGCGTTAAGATAGATATGTCACCTGAGCAAGCTAAAAAATGTATTGAAAATATTGGGATTGGGTTTCTATACGCTCCATATTATCATCTTTCTATGAAAAATGTGGCGGGTCCCAGAAAGGAATTGGGAACCAGGACGATTTTTAATGTGCTCGGGCCATTGACAAATCCGGCATACGTAAAAGGACAGGTGTTGGGGGTTTATGATGGCGGATTAACTCATGTTATTGCCGAAGTGCTTAAAAATTTGGGCACGGAAAAGGCTATGGTAGTTCATGGTATGGATGGCTTGGATGAGATAACAATAACTTCCAATACCCTTGTAAGCGAAATAAAAGATGGAGAGATTATCGATTATGAAATAGACCCACGGGATTTTGGTATCCCATATGCCAGGATGGAGGATATTTCAGGTGCAGATGCCAGGTATAATGCCGAGCTTATCGTGCGAATCTTTAAGGGAGAAAAAGGCCCTGCCAGGGATATTGTGATATTAAATTCGGCTGCAGCCCTTTATGTGGGAAACGCCGTTGAAGACATGAGAGAAGGTATCATAAAGGCTAAAGATATCATCGATTCAGGAGCTGCCTACGAAAAGCTCAATGATTTTGTGAAAGTTAGCAGGGAGATTGCCGTATGATTCTGGATGAAATAGTAGCATACAAGAAATTGCAGTTGGAAGAAGAGAAACGACACGTTTCTATTGATACGTTGATGAAAGCAGTCAATATTCTTTTAGAGGATAAAGGCAATAAAAGCAGAGGTTTTAAATGCGCTTTATTAATAGGTAGAGAGGATATCAGTATGGTAAGAAACGGCAGTATAAAGATAATAGCGGAGATTAAAAAGGCATCTCCTTCAAAAGGGGCTATAAAGGAAGATATAATACCTGCTGATATTGCACGGATGTATGAAGCCGGAGGGGCCGATGCCATATCGGTGTTGACGGAAAAAAAATATTTTCTTGGAGATGATAGCTTTATAGGTGAAGTAAAAAACGCTGTTGCTCTACCTGTATTGAGAAAGGATTTTATCATAGATGAGTACCAGATATATCAGTCGAAAGTGATAGGTGCCGATGCCGTTTTGCTTATAACGGCAATACTGGGGAAAAATCTAAAAAGGTACTATGGACTTGCCAAATCATTGGATCTGGATTGCCTTGTGGAAGTCCACGATGAGGGAGAACTGGACATTGCCCTGGAAACTGGTGCTGATGTTATAGGTATAAACAACAGGAATCTCAAGGATTTTACCGTAAATTTGAAGAACACTGAAAAACTTATTAAAATGATACCACAAAATGTAGTAAAAGTATCAGAGAGTGGTATAAGAAATCCTGATGATATAAAATACCTGAGATCTATTGGCGTTGATGCGGTCTTGATCGGTGAGGCACTGATGAGGTCAAAGAATATTATAAAATCTCTTGAGGAATTAAAAATGGCATGATGAAGCGGTGATATGATGGTAAAGATAAAGATTTGCGGATTAAAGAGGTTGGAGGATATTGATTATGCCAATGCTTTGAAGATTGACTATGCAGGCTTTGTATTTGCCGAGAGCAAAAGAAAGGTAGATTTACCTCTAGCTAAAAAATTGGTATACAGATTGGATAATCGTATAAAGAAGGTAGGAGTTTTTGTCAATGAAAAAAGAGAAGTTATAGAAAAAGTTGTAGGCGAGTTAGGTCTTGACGTGATACAATTTCACGGCGATGAAAGCCCTGAGGATGTTGTAGGATACAATGTTGAGGTATGGAAGGCTTTACGGGTAAAAGATGCCCAATGCCTTGAAGAGATCAAAAATTATCCAGTTGACTGTATATTGCTGGATTCACCTCATGTGGTACAGTGTAACGCCCCTTATCCTGATTATACTCAGTACGGTGGGACAGGTCGCTCATTTGATTGGACTATTTTAAAATCCGTTTATATAAGACTTCCTATAATACTGGCGGGAGGGCTTAATCCTGATAATGTAGTTATGGCCATAGAACAGGTGAGGCCTTATGCTGTTGATGTTAGCAGCGGGGTTGAGACCGATGGCAATAAGGATTTTGATAAGATGAAAAAATTTGTGGAAAGGGTGAGAAATTTATGAACCATATACCGGGAAGGTTTGGCATATTTGGAGGGCAGTATGTTCCCGAAACAGTTATGAATGCTTTAATTGAACTTGAAAGAGAATATAATGCGGCTAAAAACGATGAAAAATTTATGGAGGAATACAGGTATTATTTAAGGGAGTATTCGGGCAGACCAACACCACTTTATTATGCTGAAAATTTAACTGCAAGCTTAGGTGGTGCAAAGATATATCTAAAGAGGGAAGATTTAAACCATACAGGAGCCCATAAGATTAACAATGTATTGGGTCAGATATTGCTAGCAAAGCGCATGGGTAAAAAAAGGGTTATAGCCGAAACAGGTGCGGGACAGCATGGAGTGGCTACCGCTACAGGTGCAGCCATGTTTGGCATGAAATGTGAGATTTTTATGGGCGAGGAAGATATAAGAAGGCAGGCTCTCAATGTATTCAGGATGAAACTTCTGGGAGCCAAGGTGACCAGCGTTCGGTCGGGTACGGGGACATTAAAGGACGCCGTAAATGAGGCTATAAGGAACTGGGTGACCCATGTAGAAGATACCTTTTATGTAATGGGATCGGTAGTGGGGCCGCATCCCTATCCTACAATTGTGAGGGATTTCCAGAGGATTATTGGAGATGAGACCAGAGCACAGATATTAGAAAAAGAAGGAAGGCTTCCTGACTACGTCATAGCCTGTGTTGGCGGTGGCAGCAATGCTATGGGTATATTTCATCCGTTTTTTGAGGATAAAGAAGTGAAACTAATTGGTGTGGAAGCTGCTGGACAGGGTATTGATACCGATAAACACGCCGCTACTATGGCGAGAGGCAGTGTGGGTGTTATCCACGGCATGAAAACAATGCTTTTACAGGATAAGGAAGGCCAGATAATGCCGGTGTACTCTATATCTGCGGGGCTTGATTACCCCGGAGTTGGGCCGGAACACGCCTATTACAAAGAAATAGGGCGGGCAGAGTATGTTTCAGCTACAGATAGGGAGGCGCTGGATGCCTTTGTGAAGTTGAGCCGGACTGAAGGCATAATACCGGCATTGGAAAGTTCTCACGCGGTAGCCTATGCGTTGAAATTGGCGCCAAAGCTCTCTAAAGATAAGATCATCATAGTAAATTTATCAGGTAGAGGCGATAAAGATGTAGAAACTGTAGCAAAAGTGCTGGGGGTGGAATTATGAACAGGATTGATGAAAAATTTCGCGTGCTTAGGGAAAAAGGTCGAAAAGCTTTGATAACGTATATTACTGCAGGTGATCCAAATATAGAGATGACCTATAGATTGGTTCTTGAGATGGAGAAAGCTGGTGCGGATTTAATAGAGCTTGGTATACCCTATTCAGATCCATTGGCTGACGGTCCAGTGATTCAAAGAGCATCGATGAGGGCTCTGGCTAACGGTATAAAAATACCAGATATCATGAATCTGGTAAAATCTTTGAGACAGGTCAGCGATGTACCTTTAATATACCTGGTATATTACAATTCGGTTTTTAAATATGGCATAGAAAAATTTGTAAGCGAAGCTCGTGATGTCGGTATAGATGGGTTGATCATTCCAGATCTTCCACTGGAAGAAAGAGGAGAAGTGTACGACATAGTGAAACAGCATGACATACACCTGATACCCCTGGTTGCTCCTACTTCCCATGAGAGGATAAAGAAAATTACAGAAAATGCTGGCGGATTTGTATACTGCGTTTCAGTCACTGGTGTAACAGGACAGAGGCAGGAGCTGGATACGGACGTGAAACGATACATGGAAGAAGTAGCTTCTTACACAAGTTTACCGCGGGCTATAGGGTTTGGTATATCTGGTCCTGATATGATTATGAAATTAAAAGATTATTGTGAAGGGATTATCGTGGGTAGTGCTGTGGTCAGCCAAATAGAAAGAGGAGAAGGCGATCGAGAAAGAATTGCAAAAAATGTACGGGATTTAGTTTATGATATGAAAAGTGTTTTATAGTCTAGGAAATAATAAATCCGGTTGGCTTTTAAACTTTTATGGTAATATGTAATTAACTATTAATAATTAGGAGAAAATCAAATTAACATGATAATTTAAAGGAAGGAGAAAATTTAAAGTGAAAAATATTATTCCAGAAATTCATGTGGAAAATTGCAAAGAAGCTATTGAATATTACAAAGATATTTTTGGCGGAGAAGCTAGGAATGTTCAGCTTGCCGATGGTATGGAAATGTTTAAAGGCTATGAAGGGAAAATTATACATGCAGAGATTCATATAAACAAAAGTTGTATTATATATCTTGTAGATAAATTTGATGACGAAACTGAGGCTAGCAATATTAATTTAGTGCTTGAGATGGATAGCGAGGATGAAATTAGAAGATTGTATAATAGCCTGTCTCAAGATGGAACTGTTAAGTTTGAGCTTCAAAAAACATTTTGGGGGGCCTATCATGCAATTGTAACTGATAAATTTGGTATTACATGGGCCTTAAACTATAATTTAAGATAAAGGTAAATTTCCCTTGCTGAGAATGAATAGAGACAAAATTGCGATGCATTATAGTTTGTGATATGTGCGATAGTATTTGTATAAAAGTTAAAAGTTAATACGTCTTATGAATAACTCTGTAGAGTGTAGAGCAGGGTGAAATTCCCGACTTATGGTTATTTGTGATATTAAAAAGGCTACTGGAGTATTTCCAGTAGCCACATCTATATCAGCTACTTTCTTAAATCCGAGAGCATCTATGATGCACTTCAGACACCATTTGACCGAATTTTGCGTCAATGACTTTGTTATTTACAGAGACGACCTTATCACATAACCGCAGTTTCTTATTTTTTACCTTGCGCTTATAAGCAATGGCTGGTATAATATGAAGGGTGCCAAACGTTAAGAAGGCACAAATCTGTAAAAAGTACACATTATTCAATTTTGTATATTGGAGGAATTTCAATGAAAAGACGTATGAGGTTATTTTTAGCAATTTTATTAGTGATGCTGTTTTCTGCAAACGTTGCTTTTGCCGAAGGAACGGATAACGTTGCCCAAAATGTACAAAGGTTTGGCTTCTGGACCTTGCTTCCACCGCTTGTTGCCATATTATTAGCATTCATATCTAAAAATGTGGTACTTTCGCTGTTTTTAGGTGTATTTACGGGGACGTTTCTTTTGAGCTTAAATGGTTCAGGTATTTTTAATGCTCTATTAAATGGTTTTTTGCTGATTATAAATAAGGTATTAAGCTCAATGGCTGACCCGTGGAATGCTGGTGTGATCCTTCAGTGTTTAACAATTGGCGGTGTTATAGCATTAATATCTAAAATGGGGGGAGCAAAAGCTATCGCGGAAAGCCTTGCTAAAAGAGCAAAGTCACCTACCAGTGTTCAACTAATCACATGGTTATTAGGAATAATCGTATTTTTTGACGATTATGCTAATTCTTTGATAGTAGGACCTATTATGAGGCCGATAGCAGATAAGATGAAGGTTTCTAGAGAAAAACTTTCATTCATAGTAGATGCTACAGCGGCTCCTGTTACAGGTATCGCACTTATATCTACATGGGTGGGTTATGAAATCAGTTTGATAAAAGACGGATATTCAGCTATTGGTCAAAATGTTAATGCATATGGTATATTTGTTGCGTCTGTTCCTTACAGATTTTACAATATATTAATATTAGCGTTCATAGCCTTTGTTGCCATATCTTTAAGGGATTTTGGACCGATGCTGAAGGCGGAGAGGAGAGCCAGGACTACAGGAAAGGTATTATCTGACAACGCCAAACCTATGGCTGCAATAAATACAAAAGAATTTGAGCCTGTGAAAGGAATAAAAATGAGTATATGGAATGCAATTGTACCAATTGGTGTTTTGATGGTGGCGGCGCTTTTAGGATTTTATTATAACGGTTATAATGCAATAATGAGCGGCAAAGACAAGGAGTTAATCAATCTGCTTAAGACCTCTCCTATGTCGTTTGATGCTATAAGAGAGGCATTTGGTGCTTCAGATGCCAGCGTTGTATTATTTCAGGCGGCACTATTAGCCAGTTTGGTAGCTATTGCGATGGGGGTTGGCAAGAAAATATTTACTCTAGGTGAAGCTATAGATACATGGATAAATGGTATGAAGTCTCTTGTTATTACTGGCGTTATACTGCTCCTGGCGTGGTCATTAAGTAGTACTATTAAAGAATTGGGGACAGCCCAATATCTGGTGTCCGTGTTGTCTGATGAAATACCTCGTTTTCTGTTACCATCTATAATATTTGTAATGGGCTCTATTATATCCTTCGCTACAGGAACATCTTTTGGTACAATGGGCATATTAATGCCGTTGACGATTCCATTGGCCTATGCAATATATCCAAATCCTCAATACATGGTAATATGCGTCAGCAGCGTTTTAACAGGAGCTATTTTTGGAGATCATTGCTCACCCATATCAGATACTACTATACTTTCATCAATGGGAACTTCCTGTGATCATATGGACCATGTAAATACTCAGATATGGTATTCAATTGTGGTTGGTATAATAACTGTGTTATTTGGCTATATACCGGTAGGACTGGGTGTTCCGGTTTATATAGAGCTTCCAGTGGCCATTATTATTACAGCTCTTACTGTATATTTATTGGGTAAACCCGTTGATAATATAAAAGCTGCTGAAATTAATAATGTAAAATCCACCAAAGTAGTAACAGATCAATGATCTGTTACTACTTTTAAGTGCAAAGAGAGAATGATATAATAATATCATGATTTTATAAGAGGGGGGATATATATGCCTTATTATAGTAAAGTAACGAAGTTTTGCTTGGAACAGGTTAGAAATAGGATTTTTAATGCTATTTATGAAAAAGTAGCAGAACTCAATATCAAGGCATGGGTTACACCTGAGCCTGTACCTTATGAAGAGAGGCAGAAAGGTGAAGAAAAAACGTTAAAAATCGGAGATAAATGGGGTAACTTATGGGATTGCGCATGGTTTCATTTTACAGGGGTCGTTCCTGAATCCCTGAAGGGCAAAAAGGTTGTTTTGTTGATTGATATCAACGGTGAGGCCTGCATTGTAGATGAAAATGGATGCCCACTGCAAGGATTGACAAATGTAAATTCAGATTTTGATTATTCGCTAGGTAGACCCGGCAAAAGGGTTGTGCCTGTTGCAGAACGGGCTAAAGGCGGTGAAATTATTGACATATGGGCGGATGCAGGGTGTAATGACCTTTTTGGTAAGTATAAAGGAAATGGCACGATAAAAGAAGCTCATATAGCTATATGCAACGAGGAGATGCGCAAATTATATTATGATTTTGAGGTTTTATATGAGCTTATGCAGCAATTACCTGAAGATAAAGCGAGACATCAGCGGATATTAAATGCATTAAATGAGGCTTCTATGGAGCTTAAAAATTATACAGAAGAAGAAGCAGCCAGAGCTCGCAGTATACTGGCTGTTGAACTCAACAAAAAAGGCGGAGATCCGTCATTAACGATTAGCGCTATAGGGCATGCTCATATTGATCTGGCATGGTTGTGGCCAATAAGGGAGACCATACGCAAAGGTGCTCGTACTTTTTCTACTGCATTGATGATGATGGATAAATATCCTGATTATGTTTTTGGTGCTAGCCAACCCCAGCTATATGTATGGATAAAAGAAAGATATCCACAACTTTATGAAAAGATAAAAAAGCGTGTAGCTGAAGGTCGCTGGGAGCCTCAGGGCGCCATGTGGGTAGAGGCGGATACGAATATATCAGGTGAAGAAGCACTGGTTAGGCAGATTTTGTACGGCAAGAGATTCTTTAGGAGCGAGTTTAATAAAGATATAAAGATATTGTGGCTTCCTGACGTGTTTGGCTACACGGGATCTCTCCCGCAAATTCTCAAAAAATCTGGTGTGGATTATTTTTCGACAATTAAGTTATCGTGGAGCATTTTTAATCAACATCCGCATCATACTTTTTACTGGCAGGGTATAGATGGAAGTAAAGTTCTCGTGCACATGCCACCTGAAGGCACTTATAACAGTTCTGCCGCACCTAGAGCTATTGCTAAAGCTGAAAAAGAATATCTAGATAAATCAGTTTCTGACAATTGCCTTCTGGTATTCGGTATAGGTGATGGTGGCGGTGGGCCAGGAGAAGAACATCTGGAATATCTTTTAAGAGAGAAAAACCTTGATGGCATTGCTCCTGTGAAACAGGAACCCACTATAGATTTCTTTAAGAAATTAGAGAAAAACGCTTCTAGGTACAAGACGTGGACAGGTGAACTATACCTTGAAAGGCATCAGGGTACATATACGACTCAGGCCAGAAACAAGCGATATAATAGGAAGATGGAAATTGCTTTAAGGGATCTGGAGTTTATAGCAGGTTTGGCTCATGTGTTGCTAGGCTATAGATATCCACAAGAAGAAATTGAACGTATATGGAAAGAAGTGCTCCTGTATCAGTTCCACGATATACTTCCAGGTTCTTCTATAACAAGGGTGTACAATGAGTCGCTGGAAAGATATGAAATTTTGCTCAACAAGGTAAAAGAACTGACTGAGGAAGCGTGTAAGGCCATAGCCGGCGCTGTAGATATTAAAGCTTCATCCGATCCTTTTATTGTATTTAACACCCTGTCGTGGGAGAGAAGTGATTGGATAAAATTGGATGGCAAATGGATAAAAGTAATTCTTCCGCCTATGGGCTATATGGTTGTAGATGCTTGTGCGGAAACAAGGATAGAGCAAATTTTGAGTGCTTCTGACAAAGCATTAGAAAACGATCTGTTAAGAGTAGAATTTTCTGAAGATGGTACTATTATATCAATATACGATAAGGAAAACCAGAAAGAGGTTATTCCTGAAGGATGCAGAGCCAATAGACTGGCTGTATATGAGGATATCGGAGATGCTTGGGATTTTCCGATAAACTATGATGAGAAGGCACCTGATTTCTTTAAACTGGTCTCTGCAAAAGGTTATATAGATGGACCTGAAGCTATTTTAGAACATGAATACGTTTATGGTGAATCTCGATTGTCTCAGAAAGTTATATTGACAGCTGGTAGCAGGCGCATTGATTTTGTAACAAAAGTTGACTGGCGCGAATCTGGCAAGATGTTGAGGACCTCATTCCCTGTAAACGTGTTTGCAGATGAGACGACGTGCAATATTCAGTTTGGTAGCATTAAAAGGCCCACACACAGAAATACCAGTTGGGACATGGCTAAGTATGAGATATGTGCCCATAAGTGGGTGGATATGTCCCAGCGCGATTACGGTGTGGCGCTGTTAAATGACTGTAAATATGGTCATAAGGTATATGAAAACATACTTGATCTAAATTTGCTAAGAAGCAGTTCGTACCCGGATCCTATAGCTGATAGGGCAGAACACCATTTCACCTATTCATTGTATCCTCATGCTGGCGATCATGTAGCCGGCGAGGTCATGAAGATGGGTTACGAATTAAACACTCCACTAAAAGCCATAAGGGTTGATACCAAAGGTAGGCAAGGGGTTCTGTCAGATGTTAAATCCTTTATAAAAGTGGATAAAGACAGCGTAATCATTGAGGCTGTTAAAAAGGCTGAAGATGACGAGGATTTGATAGTAAGACTTTACGAATCTACAGGTTCTGGAGTAAAAGCAAGGATATATTTTGATTTTGCTGTAAAGGAAGTCAAACTTGTCAACCTGCTGGAGGAACATCTTGCAGATGTAGATGTTAAAAATAATAGTGTTGAGCTTGAATTTAAGCCCTTTGAGATTCACACGCTAAAAGTAAAAGCCCTGTAAAATGTCATAAGTGCCCTTTTACAGGGCTTTTATGACGTTTTTATTCTTTTATTTCTTCTTAATTATTATTACAAAATTATAATATGCATTAAAATTCATGTTTAAAGGGTTTTTCGCATATTATGTCGAATATATAAACTCATACACTTTTAAGGGGGCATTGCTTTGATATGGTCTGATAATGAAAAACTGTCAAGAAGTGAAATCGAATATCTACAATCTGAAAGGTTAAGACACCTTGTTAATTATGTTTTTGAGAGGGTTCCTTTTTACAGGAGAAAATTTGAAGAAGCGGGGATAAAGCCTTCTGACATAAAAAGCACAAAGGATATAGTAAAACTTCCGTTTACAACTAAGGACGATTTAAGAAATAATTATCCTTATGGGCTTTTCGCTGTTCCGATGAAAGAGGTGGTGAGAATTCACGCTTCGTCAGGTACTACAGGAAGGCCTACGGTGGTAGGGTATACAAGAAATGATCTCAATACATGGGCTGAACTAGTAGCGCGTATTGCGACAGAAGCCGGGGTTTCGGATGAAGATGTGGCACAGATAGCATTTGCTTATGGCCTCTTTACAGGAGCATTTGGTTTGCATTATGGTCTGGAGCGAGTAGGGGCAACTGTGGTACCGATATCCAGTGGAAATACGGAAAGGCAGATAAACCTTATGAGGGATTTTGGCTCAACGGTTTTGGTCAGTACACCATCATATGCTTTGTATATGGCAGAAGTGGCTGAAGGAATGGGCGTAAACCCACAGGAATTGTCTTTACGACTTGGGCTTTTTGGAGCGGAAGGTTCGACGGAAGAGATGAGAGCAGAACTGGAAAAACGGTGGGGCATACTGGCTACAGAAAATTATGGTTTAAGTGAGGTTATGGGACCTGGTGTTTCTGGAGAGTGTATATATAAAGATGGTATGCATATAGCTGAAGACCATTTTATAGTTGAAGTTATTGATCCAGAAAGCGGTGAGCCGTTGCCATACGGTCAGGAAGGTGAACTGGTAATAACACCTCTTACAAAAGAGGCATTACCTATACTCCGCTATAGGACAAGAGATATCACCAGTATAAATCCAGAACCCTGTAGATGTGGCAGAACTTTGGCCCGCATGTCCAAAGTCAAGGGCAGAACTGATGATATGCTTATTATACGAGGCGTCAATGTATTTCCATCTCAGATAGAAGAAGTGTTATTGAATATACCGGAGATAGGGCCTCATTATCAGATAATTGTCAGGAAAAACGGGTACATGGATGAGCTTGAGATAGATGTAGAGGTACTTGATTCGTCTTTGCTTGAAAGATATGCAGAACTGGAGCGTTTGAGAGAAAAAATAAGGCATAAGTTGAAGGTGGCATTGTTGATAGATGCCAGAGTAAACCTGGTAGAACCCAGGAGCCTCAAAAGATTTGAAGGAAAAGCAAAACGAGTAATTGATTTGAGGGGTGATAGCCGTTGAAAGAATTGTTGTTAGGTAATGAAGCTGTTGCCAGGGGGGCATATGAGGCGGGCGTAAAGGTTGCTACAGCCTATCCTGGCACTCCTAGCACAGAGGTTACAGAAAATATTGCAAAATATAAGGAGATATATTCTGAGTGGTCTCCTAATGAAAAAGTTGCTATGGAAGTAGCTATAGGAGCATCTATTGCTGGTGCAAGGGCTATTGTATCTATGAAACATGTAGGTTTAAATGTGGCAGCTGATCCGCTTTTTACCGTTTCATATACAGGAGTAAATGGAGGACTCGTGGTGTTAGTGGCTGATGATCCCGGATTACATAGCTCTCAGAACGAACAGGATAGCCGTAATTACGCCAGAGCGTCATTTATTCCCATGTTGGAACCTTCGGATAGTCAGGAGGCAAAAGATTTTACAAAATTGGCTTTTGAACTCAGCGAAAAATATGATACTCCTGTTTTTGTCAGGATGACTACCAGGACGGCTCACTCCAGAGGATTGGTGGAGCTAGGAGAACGACAGGAGAATATAAAACCTTATAAAAAGGATATAAATAAGTATGTTATGATGCCAGGGATGGCAAAAGTGCGTCATCCAATTGTGTTAGAACGTGTAAAAAAGTTGAAAGAATTTGCAGAGAATGCAGATATAAATAAATTAGAGTGGAATGATACTTCAATAGGTATCATAACCAGTGGCATTTCATACCAATATGTAAAAGAGGCGGTACCTGAGGCGTCAATTTTAAAACTTGGCATGGTATATCCGCTGCCTGAAAAACTGATACGGGAATTTGCCAGCAGGGTTAAAAAGTTGTATGTCGTCGAGGAATTGGATCCGTTTTTGGAAACAGAGATAAAAGCAATGGGTATAGATGTTATCGGCAAAGAGGTATTTCCACAACTGTATGAGTTAAGTGCAGAGATCATAGAAAAAGCCATAAAAGGCTCGTATAGCTTCCGATATAATAAGTTAGATGAAAAAATTCCTGTAAGACCTCCGACGTTATGTCCTGGATGTCCCCATCGCGGTGTATACTATGTTTTAAACAAGTTAAACTTATTGGTAACAGGTGATATAGGGTGTTACACCCTTGGAGCGCTGCCGCCGCTTAGCGCGATGGATACGTGTGTATGCATGGGGGCCAGCGTTGGCATGGCTCATGGTATGGAAAAGGCTATAGGTAAGGATTTTTCTAAAAAAGTTGTGGCGGTAATAGGGGATTCTACATTCATACACTCGGGGATAACAGGTCTTATCGACATCGTATATAATAAGGGGACCTCGACGGTGATAATTCTGGATAATTCTACTACAGGTATGACAGGCCATCAGGATCATCCAGCGACAGGCTTTACGATTAAAAAAGAACCTACGTATGCGTTAGATCTGGAGACACTTGTAAGAGCAATAGGTATAAAGGATGTGGAGGTAGTAGATCCGTATAAGGTTGATGACGTAGAAAGAGCCGTGAAAAAAGCTATTGAGTCTGATCGTCCTTCTGTCATTATATGCCGGAGACCGTGTATATTGTTAGATAAAAATAGGACCTATAAGCCGTTTTACATCGATAATGATACATGTATAGAATGTGGCATGTGTATGGAGATTGGCTGCCCAGCTATAAAAAATGACCAGGGATTCTATAATATTGATGTGGCACTGTGTAATGGATGTGGATTTTGTTCTAATATCTGTCCGACGCAGTCTATAAAGGAAGCTGGTGATACTATATGAGCAAAACAAAGAGTATATTAATCGTAGGCGTCGGTGGTCAGGGTACTCTGCTAGCCAGCCGGATAATAGGAAAAGTAGCGCAGTTAAAAGGATATGATGTAAAGGTATCTGAGGTTCATGGAATGTCGCAGAGAGGCGGCAGTGTGGTTACTTATGTCAGGTATGGGGATAAGGTATTTTCACCATTGATAGAAAAAGGTCAAGCAGATATAATACTAGGATTTGAGCAATTGGAAGCTTTGAGGTGGATAGAATACTTAAAGCCGGATGGGACTGTGATTGTAAATACGCAGAAGATACTTCCGATGCCTGTGGCCCTTGGATTGGCTCATTATCCTGAAGATATCTTTGCATTATTTAAGAAATACAATGTCAATTATATATCCATAGACGCGTTAAAGTTGGCAGAACAGTGTGGAAGCGTAAAAGTTGTCAATACCATTCTAATTGGAGTACTGGCAAAGATATCGCAGATACCAAAAGAGATATGGCTTGAGGCTTTACAAGATTGTGTGCCGCCAAAGACAGTGGATTTGAACATTAAAGCTTTTAATATGGGATATGAGGGGTAGGGGAGAATGTACTGGAATAAAACCATTGAATGCATGGATAAAGAATTGCTAAAAGAACTGCAGCTTAAAAGGTTAAAAGAAACTGTTAAAAGAGTTTATCATAATGTTCCTCATTATAGGGATAAAATGCAAAAAATAGGGTTGACCCCTGAAGATATAAAGACGCTGGATGATATTAAATTGCTTCCTTTTACTACTAAGGACGATTTGAGACAAACATACCCATTTGGTATGTTTGCGGTTCCTCTAAGTGAGGTTGTGAGAATTCACGCGTCGTCAGGCACCACGGGTAAGCCCACGGTAGTAGGTTACACCAGAAAGGATATTGATACATGGGCTGAGCTGGTGGCAAGAGCTATTGTTAGTGCAGGGGGAGGAAAGGATTCTATTATACAGGTGTCGTACGGATATGGTCTTTTTACAGGAGGGTTGGGCCTCCATTACGGGGCAGAAAGGGTTGGAGCAGTCGTCATACCTACATCCGGTGGCAATACTAAAAGACAGATAATGTTTATGAAAGATTTCGGTACGACAATTCTTGCGTGCACCCCTTCTTATGCTTTATATTTAGCTGAAGTCATGGAAGAAGAGGGGATAAAGCCAGAAGAACTCAAGCTAAAAGCAGGGATATTTGGTGCGGAGCCCTGGAGTGAGAACATGAGGAAAGAATTAGAGCAAAAGCTTCACATAACGGCATTAGATATTTTTGGAATGAGCGAATTGATAGGTCCTGGTGTGGCTATGGAATGCCAGTATAAAAATGGTTTACATGTTTATGAAGATTGTTTTATTGCGGAGATAATAGATCCCGTAACAGGGGAGGTTTTACCTGAAGGGGAAAAGGGTGAATTAGTTATAACAACTATAGCTAAAGAAGCTCTCCCTGTTATAAGGTATAGGACAAGGGATATAACGGCATTGCATACAGATGAGTGCCCATGTGGAAGAACTCATGCCAGGATAGAGAAAATTCTTGGAAGAACCGATGATATGCTTATTATAAGAGGCGTGAATGTATTTCCTTCTCAGATCGAAACGGCCCTCTTAAACGTCGGTGAAGTAGAACCACATTATCAACTGGTGGTTGATAGAATAGATAATTTGGACCAGCTGGAAGTATGGGTTGAGATCTCTGATAAATTTTTCTCCGATGAGGTAAAAGAGTTGGAGGATTTAAAAAGAAAAATAACTCATGAGATTTACTCCACCGTTGGCATAAATGTCGCGGTTAAGCTGGTGGAGCCTAAAACCATTGAAAGGTCAGAAGGCAAAGCTAAAAGGGTTATTGATAAAAGAAAGATATAGGAAGGTGATTACATGCTGGTTAAACAGGTATCAGTATTTCTTGAGAATAAGCCTGGCAGGCTCGCTGATATTACCAGATTGTTGGGCGATAATGGCATAGATATAAGTGCATTGTCGTTAGCTGATACGACGAATTTTGGAATACTGAGGATCATTGTGAATGACCCGGATAGAGCGGTTCGTATAATTAAAGAAAACGGATTTACAGTAAAGACTACAGAAGTACTGGCCGTTGAAGTGGAAGATAGGCCAGGTGGTCTTGCAAAGGTATTAAAGATATTAGAAGAACAAAACGTTAGTATAGAGTATGCTTATTCCTTTGTGAAAAGAAATGAAGATAAGGCGTATGTTCTTTTAAAAGTTGAACAACCTCAAAAAGTGGTAGAACTTTTAAAAGATACAGATTTGAGAGTGTTGACAGACGAAGAGGTATACGGATTATAATAACTAGAAGGAAAGTATAATAGTAAAAAAGAGAGTTGAATTTCAACTCTCTTTTTTTGGGTTATTTATACACTGAACAACATATCGGAATATGAGGGCAACGGCCATAGTTCTTTGTCTACCAATGTTTCGAGTTTATCTGCAATTTTCCTTACTTCGCCCATCTTTACAAACACTACATCCCTATAATAACAGGCCAGCTTATAGGAATCGCCTTCCATCTCTGATGCCTTTTCTACAGTCTGCTCCAATTCACCTATGCTCTTTTTAAAAGCCGCCGTCAAAGAAGATACTTCTTTTAGCAGTTCGGCTTGTGCGCTGGTATCCACATCTAAGCCGGTAGCTTTGATGGAATTTATGGATTCTGCCAGTTTTGTTGTAAAGTATATTACAGCAGGCAAAAGCTGACGTTTTGCTATATCCAGCATAGTTAAGGCTTCTATGTTTATGGTTTTGCTGTAGTTTTCCAGCATTATCTCGTATCTGGCTTCCAATTCAACTCTACTCAATACCCCGTGCTTTTCCATGACTCTGATATTCTTTTCGGCGATTAAGGCAGGAATAGCTTCTACGGTTGAACGAAGATTAGGCAAACCTCTCCTTTTGGCTTCTTCTACCCATTCTTCTGAGTATCCGTTGCCATTGAATATTATTCTCTTGTGGTTCTTTACTATTTCTTGCAATAGGTTTTGCACTTCTTCATCAAAGTTAGATGCATTCTCCAGTCTATCTGCTATTTGAGATAGCTCTTCAGCGACGATGGTATTAAGTATATAATTGGCTGTTGCTATTGATGCTGAAGAACCGATCATCCTGAATTCAAATTTGTTTCCTGTAAATGCAAATGGTGATGTTCTATTTCTGTCGGTACTATCTTTGGGCAATGCCGGCAAGGTTGAAACGCCTATCTTCAGCACGCCGCCTTCTTTGCTGCTGGTGGCTCCGCCATTTTCGATCTGTTCTAATATATCTGTAAGCTGTTCGCCCAGGAATATGGATATAATGGCAGGTGGAGCTTCATTGGCACCCAGTCGGTGGTCATTTCCAGGAGATGCTGCGGCAACTCTGAGCAGGTCAGCGTACTCATCGATAGCCTTGATTACAGCGCAAAGAAATACAAGGAACTGGGCATTCTCATGAGGTGTTTTACCTGGATCCAGAAGATTTTGCCCGTCGTCTGTGCTCATGGACCAGTTATTGTGTTTGCCCGAGCCATTGACACCCTCAAAAGGTTTCTCATGTAGCAGACATACAAGCCCATGCCTTAAAGCCACCTTTTTCATGATTTCCATGGTCAATTGATTATGGTCTGTAGCAATGTTTGTCGTGGTGAATACAGGTGCCAATTCATGCTGCGATGGCGCGACTTCGTTATGCTTTGTTTTGGCTGAAACACCTAGTTTCCACAATTCCTCATCTAATTCCTTCATGTATGCCAGTACTCTCTCTTTTATTGAAGCAAAGTAGTGGTCTTCCATTTCCTGGCCTTTGGGCGATTTTGCCCCAAAGAGGGTCCTACCAGTGAGGATAAGGTCTTTCCTTTTATCGTACATGCTTTTATCTATCAAGAAATACTCCTGTTCAGGACCAACCGTGGTAATAACTTTTTTAGCCGTGGTGTTGCCGAATAAACGCAACACGCGAAGTGCCTGTTTTGAAAGTGCCTCCATTGACCTCAGCAGAGGAGTTTTAAGGTCCAGAGCTTCACCGGTATAAGAACAAAAGGCCGTAGGAATATACAGTGTATTATCTTTTACAAAAGCCGGCGACGTGCAATCCCATGCGGTATATCCCCTTGCCTCAAATGTAGCTCTGAGACCGCCAGATGGAAAGGAGGATGCATCGGGTTCACCTTTTATCAATTCCTTGCCGGAAAACTCCATAATAACCCTGCCGTCAGAGGTGGGAGATATGAAAGAATCATGCTTTTCAGCTGTTATACCTGTCAGCGGTTGAAACCAGTGGGTAAAATGAGTAGCGCCTTTTTCTATCGCCCAATCTTTCATAGCATTGGCGACCACTTCTGCCACCTGTGGATCAAGAGGAAGCCCTTCGTCGATAGTTTTTCTCAATGCCTTGTATGTGGCCTTTGGAAGCCGTTCTCTCATAACTGAATCGTTGAAAACATAAGAGCCAAACATTTCGCTTGGTAAGTTTTGCATCATCAAATATCCTCTCCTTCAGAAAATATTAGTTTACTGGTAAAACAAAAAAACAAAGGCACTCCACCCTTCCGAATGAAACGCCTTTGTTTCATTTACAATCCATATATTATTTTTCTGATATTAATCATAGCATCTTTTTCTCTAAAATACAAGTATTTTTTAAAGATAAAGATAAAAATTCTGCAACAACGTTAACAATAAAATTGTAAATAATATAAATAAGTACAAATTTAGAGGAGGATATTAATGGAGATAAAGGATAATTTATACCAAGCGAGATTGATATTTGATTACGTTACAAAGGTATTCCCCATTGTAGATAATGAGGTAAATGATTATATGGCGCTGGCTAAAAATATACCAGACTTTGAGTTGCAAAGACAGGCTTTGAATAGCATTGAAACTAAAAAATTTCACTGTATCGGCGGGAGTGTTTATGCACTTTATCCGTCTGTCGATAAAAAAAATATGGTTCATTTTGTGACGGCATATCAGACGATAAGCGATTATCTGGATAATCTATGCGATAGAGCAGGAGAATATGATGAGATGGCTTTTAGACAGCTGCATAAAGCCATGACGGATGCGCTGGATCCTGAATCAGAGCTGGTAGATTACTATAAATACTATCCATATAAAGATGATGGAGGATATCTAAATTATCTTGTGACTCAGTGCAAAAATTATATTGAAATGTTGCCTTCATATGATGTCATTAAAAATGATGCTTTGTATCTTGCCCAATTGTATTCGGACTTACAGGTATATAAACATATATCGCTGGAAGCAAGGGAAAAGAAGATGCGGCAATGGTTTAATAAGTACATTTCAGAACATCCCGATATCAATGGATGGGAATTTTCTGCGGCTACAGGTTCTACATTGGGTGTATTTATGTTGGCAGCCTTAGCCCATAAAGCCGACTTAGATCAGGAAGAAGTAGAAGATGTTCTCAAAGCATATTTTCCCTGGATATGTGGTCTACATATTTTGTTGGATTATTATATTGATTTATATGAAGATATAGAAGAAGGGGATTTAAACTTTGTAAGCTATTATGAAACCAATAAAAAATGCGAGGAGCGCTTAAGCTATTTTTTGACGAACGCATTACAACGATCTATGAAACTAAAATATCCTCTATTTCACCATACTATAGTGGAAGGGCTTATAGCTATGTATTTATCTGATCCAAAGGCAAAGATAAATGCCCACAAAGAAATAACCCGGCGGCTTATAAAAAAGGCAGGGAGGTTTGCCGGATTACTATACTATATATGCCTTGGTTTGAGGAAAGCGTCAAAATTATAATCAAAATGTTCTGTAGAGCACTTCGTCAGATAAGCGCATTAGCATTGTTTTATACACCGAATCAGGAATTCCATCTAGGGCTTCTTTGGCTTTCTGCACAAAATATGTTGCTTTTTGGTAAACTTCTGTAATAATCCCTGATTGCTCCAAATCATTTATTAATTCAAGTTTGATATCTTTTGTTATGGTTTTATCTTTTAGTTTTGTCATATACTTATCCTTAATTCGAGGGTTTTGTAATAGATATATAAAAGGTAGGGTTAAATTGCCCTGCTCTATGTCTTGGGCAAGAGGTTTGCCTATCATTTCTTTTTTCCCCATAACATCTAACAGATCATCGATTATTTGAAAGGCGTACCCTATAAATATGCCGTATTCGCCCATCTTTTTTATTTCATCAACGGAGGCATTGCTACTTTGAGCACCTGCTTTACAACAGGCCGATAGAAGTGACGCTGTTTTTTTGCTTATTCGTTCAAAGTAGTGATCTTCAGATACTTTTATATTGAAGAGGTCACGGGCTTGAAGCATTTCGCCTGCACATAATTCCTGAATTGCTGTGACTACGTATTCCATCTGCTTGTACAGTTTATTTTTTGATAGTATCTCAAAAGCTTTGGCAAATAAAAAATCACCGGCCAGTACTGCTGCATGGTTCCCTAAAAGACTGTTAACTGTTGGCATATTCCTTCTATAATCTGATTTATCAATAATATCATCGTGTATCAGCGAAGCAGTGTGTATTACCTCTGCTACTACTGCGGAGTTGATCATCTCGTCATTCATTGCAGAAAAACACAAACCAGATAATAGTACTAACTTTGGCCTGATTTTTTTGCCGGATAAGAGAAATTTCCTTAGCAAGACCTTGATAAAATCATCGCATTCTTCTACAATGGATGATAATCTATTTTCGACAATTTTTATGGCACCGGTTATGTCGTATAAATTCTCTATATCGAGATTTTCTACAAAAGCATTATTTTGAGTTGAAAGCATATGTCACCACTCCATGATCTATTTATAAGTTATTTTTTCTATGGTTTCTAAAATTTATACGCTTTTTTGTACACTTCTCTTTGCAATCTAACTGGGACAAGGGCTGATATAACACATCTCAAAGTTATTTACCGATGCTACTGAATTTTTGGGAAAGTGACCTATTTGGAGAAACATAATAAAATACGAATTGTGGGTCTTAAATTGCAATATTAAATGCGACACATTTTTTGGAAAACCGATGTGTCGCTCATTAGAAGTATCTTTTGCTCAGCATATTTGAGGAAGGATTCAACTTGGGGGATCTTACTTTTTCGGCCACAGAAAGAGCGATTCTTCTCATATACCGCCTGGCCAGTTTCAGGGAAATATGCTTCATACGTAGTTAGATCTGTGCGGCGTTGAGTTGTAGTGCCACGTTTTATTTCGCGGTAAATGGTGCTGCGATGACGGCCAAGTTTTTTAGCGATTTGAGTCGGTGAGAATCCCGGGTTTCATGCTATGGTTCAACTATTTTTTGGTGTCGCATTTAATTTTACAATTAACCTTATGATAGAGTTACGTAAAAAACTGTTGACATGGAAGCAAGATTAATATATTATATTAGAAAAGACAGAAAATAATAAAAACGATGACAGAGGAAAGTAGGTATACCGGAAGGTTATAGCGAGTCAGGGATGGTGGAAGCCTGATACTGCGATGGTATATTGAAGTTCCCTCTCGAGTTGCCAGTTGAAAACCGCTATAGGCGGTGAGTAGATGGGGCCGGAGATTTCACCGTTAAAAGAAATGGAGTATGTTAGTACTCTTAATGAGCGAACCTGTCTATACAGGTTAATAAAGGTGGTACCGCGGGTAACCTCTCGTCCTTATGGATGAGAGGTTTTTTAGTTATAAATTTAGTTATAAAAAAGCTGGCCAGCTTAATGAAAGAGGAGGGTGTGACTTGAAATTATCTTTCCTTGGTCCAAAAGGCACGTTTACAGAAGAAGCCTGTATAAAATATGATAGTGTGTCTGAACACATAGAATATCCTACCATTGATATGGTTGTGGCATCTGTCAGGGATAGAAAAACCGATGAAGGGATTGTACCTATTGAAAACTCTATAGAAGGTTCTGTAAATCTTACACTGGATACCATACTGGAAGAACAGGAGTTGTTTATTAAAGGCGAGGTACTGTTGCCAATAAGGCACAATTTGGTTTCAAAATGCAGTGATTTACAAGAGATAGAAATAGTCATATCCCATCCCCATGCGTTGGCCCAGTGTTATAGGCATATCAAGGAACTTTTGCCTGGAGTAGAAATCGCAACGGCAGAGAGCACTGCAAAGGCAGCTTTTATTGCATCGCAGGAAGGAAGGGGTATTGCTGCTATTGCTACCCTTAGAGCAGCTCAATTATATGATTTGAATGTACTTGTAAGAGATATTCAAGACTTTGATAACAATATTACGCGATTTATAGTTGTATCCCGAGAAGAAAATTCTGTGAGGGGCGATTGCAAAACCTCTATAGTGTTCTCTACCGAAAATAAGCCGGGTAGTCTTTACAATGTATTGAAAGAATTTGCGATTAGAGGTTTAAATTTAACAAAAATTGAATCCAGACCATCTAAAAAGAGTTTTGGCGAATACATTTTCTTTGTAGACGTGGATGGACATAAAGATGATGAACTTATGAAAGAAGCTCTTAAAGCGGTTAGATCTATAACCAGCTATTTCAGGATCTTGGGTTGTTACCCGAAAGGTAGATTATAATAAAAGGTGAGGGGGATTGCAATATGGTAATTGTCATGAAGCCGGAGGCTAAAAAGGCGGATATAGATAAAGTAGTAAGATATGTAAGCAACCTTGGCCTGACACCTCATGTAATAGAAGGACAGGAACGTTCAGTTATAGGGGTTATTGGTGATGTCAGCATATTGCTAGACAAACCTATCACAACCATGGATGGCGTTGAAAATGTGGTCAGGATATCTGTCCCGTATAAACTTGCCAGCAGGATGCTTAAACCTGAAGACACTGTGATTAAAATAGGTAGTGTAAAAATTGGCAGTGGAAACTTCGTCATAATGGCGGGACCTTGTGCGGTGGAGAGCTATGAGCAGATGATTGAGACGGCAAAAGCGGTTAAAAAATCAGGAGCGACGGTATTGAGAGGTGGTGCGTATAAACCTAGGTCCTCACCTTATTCTTTCCAGGGTTTAGAAGAAGAAGGTCTGAAGATATTAAAACAGGTTGGCAAAGAAGTGGATATGCTGACTATAAGCGAGGTTGTGAATACTCAGCATGTGGAATTGGTTGCGGAATATGTTGACATACTTCAGATTGGTTCTAGAAATATGCAAAATTTTCAACTACTAACAGAAGTGGGCAAGGCTAAAAAGCCTGTGATGCTCAAAAGGGGATTGTCGTCCACTATCGAAGAATGGCTTAATGCAGCTGAATATATCATGAAAGAAGGTAATTATGATGTGATCCTCTGTGAAAGAGGGATAAGAACCTTTGAGACCTATACGCGCAACACATTGGACCTAAATGCGGTGGCCGCCGTCAGGCGCTTGAGTCATTTACCTGTTGTGGTAGACCCAAGTCATGGTACAGGCAGAAGAGAACTTATAGGGCCCATGTCCAGAGCGGCAGTAGCCGCAGGAGCTGACGGTCTTATTATAGAGGTGCATCCTCATCCTGAGGAAGCTTTATCTGATGGAGCTCAATCCTTGACACCAGCTGAATTTGATGTGGTATGTCAAGAGGTTCAGCGCATTTTAAGCGTGATGAGATAGTGAATGGGGATAAAGTTGTGACATAATGTTAAAACCTCCGTATTATAATAAAGGTTTTTAGGAATGAATTAGAGGGCATCCGAGAAAAGATGCCCTTTATGTGTGAACGCGACATGCACGCAATCTGGACGGCAAGAGTCTGTTTTGAAGACAGGATGATAGTGATTCTCTCATGGATTTTCTTAAGATGAAAAGAGCTCAACATTTTTCACAGTGAAATTATTTCTTTTTCTACATTACTAACATAAGCATCTGTGCTCTTTTCAATAAAGTTCAAAACATCCTCAATTATATTATCGGCATAAACGTAATCACTGCCTATACAGGCGATTCCTAGCACAATTGATTGGTGCAAATCCTGATTTCCTATTTCTGCAATCGAGACATTAAATTTATTTCTTACTTTACTCGCCAGGCTTTTTATAATCATCCTTTTTTCTTTTAAAGAATGTACCCAGTTAGCTACGAGATAAATCTTTATAGTTCCCACGTACATAAGAAAAAATAAGTTATCTCCTTTCTTTCATCACAGTTGAGAAAACTTCTTTTTATCTTACCTCATTATAAACCAGTTTGACAAGATTGTAAATTCAGCGGCTGCTTCCAAATTTATTTGTATATTGTTTAAAATAGAACGATAAATTATTGACAATTTATAAAGTATATCGTAATATTAATATATACAGATAATATGATAAGAGGTGTTAGCCATGAAGGTACTGATTGTAGGAGGCGTGGCGGGCGGTGCATCTGCTGCAGCCCGTTTGAGAAGGTTAGATGAGAATGCGCAGATAATTATGTTTGAAAGAGGGCCATATATCTCTTATGCCAACTGTGGCCTTCCTTATTACATCGGTGAGGTAATAAAAGAAAAGTCGAAGTTGCAGGTACAGACTCCGGAAGCCATGTCTAAAAGATTCAACATAGATATAAGGGTAAACAGTGAAGTAATAAAAATTTTGCCACAAGAAAAAGCAGTTCTGGTTCACGATCTGGTTAATGATAGGATATACAAGGAAACCTATGATAAGCTTTTGCTGTCGCCGGGAGCTGAACCTATAAAGCCCAACATACCGGGCGTGGATAGCGACAGGGTGTTTACATTGAGAAACATACCTGATACCTACAGAATAAAAGATTTTATCGATAGTAAAAAGCCTAAAAATGCTGTTGTGGTTGGAGCTGGATTTATTGGGCTGGAGCTAGCTGAAAATCTTCACAACGTAGGGATAAATGTAAGCATAGTGGAACTGGCTGATCATGTGATAGGGCCTATGGATTTTGATATGGCAGCTTTGGTTCACCACCATATAGAATCGAAAAATGTGGGATTGTATTTAAATGATGGGGTAAAAGCGCTGTATCATTATGACGACTATTCTGAAGTAGAATTAAACAGCGGGAAAAGAATTAAAACTGATATGATTGTGTTGGGAATAGGTGTAAGGCCTGAGGTCAAACTGGCTAAGGAGGCAGGTCTCGCGTTAGGCAGCAGGGGTGGCATAAAGGTCAACCAGTATATGCAGACATCTGATCCTGATATATATGCAGTCGGTGATGCCATTGAAGTAAAAGACTTTATAAACGGCAGTGATACATTGATACCGCTGGCAGGTCCTGCTAACAAACAGGGGCGAATTGCTGCTGACAATATAGCGGGTCGAAAGTCAGAATACAAAGGGACTCAAGGTACATCCATCTTAAAAGTTTTTGATCTCACTGTGGCTTTTACGGGCAATAATGAGCGGGCTTTGAACAACGCAGGGTTAAAATATCAAAAAATTATAATACATCCTAGTTCTCATGCGACCTATTATCCTGGTGCTCTGCCTATGTCTATAAAGTTGCTTTTTTCAGAGGACGACGGAAAGGTGCTGGGGGCACAGATAGTAGGTTATGAGGGTGTGGACAAGCGCATAGATGTTATAGCTACTACGATTCGTGCGGGCATGACAGTTTTTGATCTTGAAGAACTGGAACTGGCATATGCACCTCCATATTCATCAGCCAAAGACCCCGTTAATATGGCAGGCTTTGTGGCTGCTAACGTGTTAAGGGGCGACTGCGACGTCATTCACTGGGATGCTGTTGAGAAAAGGGATAAAGAGAGGACATTCCTCATCGATGTGCGTACGCCTTTGGAGTATAGCCTTGGAACCATTGAAGGTGCTGTAAATATACCTGTTGACAATTTAAGAAATAGATTAGAGGAGATTCCCAGGGATAAAGAAATAATCATTTTCTGCCAGGTAGGATTGAGGGGCTATATAGCTTGTAGAATATTGATGCAACATGGATTTAAATCTGTAAAAAATCTCAGCGGTGGATATAAGACATATGAAGCTGTAACCAAAAAATTGACTCATGAGGGTATAATAGAGTATGACGAACAGATGAATCCGGAAAAGGTTGATGAATCGAAGTTGAAGGATTTAGAAGCAAAAAAAAAACTAGATAACCAGATCAATAATAGTGTAGTTGATGGCAATATAAAGGTGACACTATCAGTGGATGCCTGCGGTCTTCAGTGCCCTGGACCTATAATGCAGACGTATAATGCTATAAAGTCTATGAATACCGGTGAGATTCTTGAGATCAAGGCATCAGATCCCGGTTTTGAAAACGACATAAAGGTATGGTGTGAGAGAACGGGAAATCAGCTCCTTGATTTGAAGTGGGAGAATAAGACCATAGTTGCCCTCATTAAAAAGGGTGAGGAAGAAAATAAATCCGTAGCTTCAGAATCAGTTAACCACGATAAAGCAATAATAGTATTCAGCGGAGATCTGGATAAAGCTATAGCTTCATTTATAATAGCCAATGGCGCTGCATCAATGGGACGGAAGGTGACCATGTTCTTTACATTCTGGGGATTAAATGTATTGAGGAAACCTGAAAAAGTATCGGTATCCAAGGATTTTATAAGCAGGATGTTTGGTATGATGATGCCCAGGGGCTCAAAGAGGTTAAAGCTTTCCAAGATGAATATGGGCGGGATAGGCGCAAGGCTTATACGTTATATCATGCAGAAAAAGAATGTTACCTCTTTGGAGGATCTGATTCAGCAAGCTATGAAAAATGGTGTAAAGATCGTAGCATGCAATATGTCTATGGATATCATGGGTATAAAAAAAGAAGAATTGATTGATGGCGTAGAAGTCGGTGGCGTAGCTTCATTTATAGGTGCTGCTGAGCGTTCAGATACTACATTATTTATCTAAGAGTCTTTTTGCGGTAAATAAAATTACTTGCATAAGAAAAAGGTGAAATCATGAAAGAAATTGTAGATATAGAAAAATATGAAGCAATTGTTCATAAGCTGAAGGCTATTGCGCACCCTTACAGGTTGTGTATTGTGCGTGGTCTTATAATGGATGATGGCTGTAATGTATCTACCATGCAAGAGTGCTTAAAGTTGCCCCAATCCACGGTATCACAACATTTAGCAAAATTAAAGGCAGCGGGGATCGTAGAGGGTGAACGCAAAGGCCTGGAAATATGCTATAAGGTGGTAGATGAGGACATCAAAAAAATAGTTAAGGTCCTATTTGATTGATTTTAAACAAAGGACTGTGAATATTTTTGCTAAGTAAAACATTCACAGTCCTTTTTGTTATGTTCAAAAATTTGGGGTATGATATAATGAAAGAAAAAAGGAGAGATTGGAATGGGTAGAGTTGAAGGAAGGATAGGAGGGGCAATTGGAGGATATGATATCAGAGCCACGGTTCAAAATGGTAAAATAACGGGTAGAATAGGTGGAGTTTTCGTAGGTGATGATTTAAATATAGAGTATTCTCTGGAAGGCGGATATATAAAAGGCCGTGTAGGAGGAATATTCATAGGTAGAAACATAGAAGGGCGTATAAACTTGAGCAGCCTTAACGCGAGAATCGGAGGAATATTTGATGGCAACGATATAAGGCTTAGTATAGAAAATGGCCGCGTAAAAGGGCGATGTGGAGGAGATGTATTGGGGTTTGATGTGGACTTGAGCTTTGATGGCGATAGAGCCGTAGGCAGGTTGGGTGGAGAAGTTATTGGGATGGACGTTAACGCTTTAGTGGAAGATGTGGAGCCTATTGTGGCATCTACGCTTTTTGTTGTCACGTATTACATGTATCAGGTAAATCACAGAAACAGCGGCAGCGGGAGTTCCTCTGCTAATTAATAATATTATTGTTTTTATCAGGGAACTATATATAATGAATTGGCGAGGAGGTGTATGAGGTGGATATAATAGCTGCTGTGATAAATAATTTGAAAGGAAAAACCAAGGATGAATTGAGAAACATAATCGACGATGCCGTAGCTAGCAAAGATGAGAGCACAATACCAGGCCTCGGTGTGGTATTTAGTGCCACGTGGAAACACATGAGCGAGGTTGAAAAAAATCAGGTAATGGATTATGTGGATAGAGGATTAAAGGCTACATAATCAATAGAAATTGTTTAAGCTGGCATAGATAAGAGTTCTTTGCCAGTTTTATTTTTTTATTATATAATATGATTGTGATTTTAATGTAAAATTGCATATCCATCATAAGGTTAATAAATTGGGAAGGAGTAAACTGATATGAATAAACACAGGATAGCGGTGATACCTGGTGATGGTATCGGCGTTGATGTGATAAATGAAGGAATAAAAGTAATAGATACCGCAAAGGAATTGACGGGTGGCTTTGATGTGGAGTACACTCACCTGCCCTGGAGCTGCGAGTATTATCTGAAAACAGGCAGGATGATGCCGGAGGACGGCCTTGATATATTGAAAGATCACGAGGCCATATACCTGGGAGCTGTGGGATTTCCCGGAGTGCCTGATCACATATCCCTCTGGGGACTATTATTGCCTATAAGAAAGGAATTTGATGAGTACATAAATTTGAGACCGATTAAGCTGTTGAAAGGTATCCAGAGCCCTTTGAGGAAAGGACCTGAAGACATAGATTTTGTGGTTGTAAGGGAGAACGTAGAAGGGGAGTATTCTGGTGCCGGTGGAATTGTTCATCAAGGGACCCCATCTGAGACTGCTATTCAAACCTCTATATTTACGCGAGTAGGTACTGAAAGAGTTATAAGATACGCTTTTGAGCTGGCCAGGAAAAGAGGTGGTAAAAAGAGCCTTATATCAGCTACTAAATCCAATGCGCTGAACTACAGCATGGTGTTCTGGGATAGGGTATTTAACGAAGTGGCAAAAGATTATCCTGATGTGACTGCAAGGCTGATGCACGTCGACGCCCTGGCGGGCTATTTCATATTAAAACCTGAGCAGATAGACGTGGTGGTGGCGTCCAACCTGTTTGGCGATATTCTTACAGACCTGGGTTCTGCCATGCAGGGCAGCATAGGCATCGCGCCCAGCGCTAATATAAACCCTGAGAAGAAGTACCCCTCTATGTTTGAGCCTGTGCACGGTTCTGCTCCAGATATAGCGGGCAAAGGCATAGCAAATCCTATAGGAGCCATATGGACTGCATCAATGATGCTGGATTTCTTAGGTGAAAGCGATGCTGCAAGATTGGTATTTAAAGCCATGGAGGCCGTAACAGAAGAGGGAACTTATCTCACAGCCGACCTTGGTGGGAAAGCTACTACGCAGCAGGTAGGAGAAGCGGTAAGAAACAAAATGAGACAACTGGTGTAATGGGGTATTGGCTATGGATTTGATTGTGCAGCTGTTGTGCGATGAGTTTAAATTAAAAGAATTTCAGGTTGTCAATACTATAAAGCTCATAGATGAGGGAAATACCATTCCCTTTATAGCCAGGTACAGAAAAGAAGTCACAGGTAACCTGAGCGACGAGGTATTGAGGGATTTTTACGATAGGCTTACTTATTTAAGAAATTTAGAGCAGAGAAAACAGGACGTCATAAGGCTTATCGATGAACAGGGTAAACTCACCGATGAGCTTAAAGAAAAAATATTATCTTGTGTAACCCTTCAGGAGGTAGAGGACCTCTACAAGCCTTACAGGCCCAAGCGCAGGACCAGGGCTACCGTCGCTAAAGAAAAGGGATTAGAACCTTTGGCTGTTTTTCTCATGGAACAGAGGGCTTCAGGTGATGTGATAAAAGAAGCTGAGAAGTATATAGATTCTGAAAAAGGTGTAAACAGCGCAGAGGAGGCAATAGCCGGTGCTATAGACATAATAGCAGAGAATATATCCGATGATGCTGACATCGTAAGGCTTATAAGGTCGGTTACATATAAGGAAGGATTGATAGTTACAAAAGGGCAAAAAGATGAAGGTTCCCCTTATGATATGTATTATGATTACAGTGAGAAGGTATTTAGCATCGTATCACACAGGATTTTAGCTATAAACCGTGGAGAAAAAGAAGGTTATCTGTCTGTAAAGATACAGGTGGACGAAGAGAAGCTCATCGACATGATAAAGAAGCGCATCGTAAAAGGAGACAGTATATCCCGAGGCTATTTAGAAAAAGCCTGTGAAGATGCCTATAAAAGGCTTATAGCTTCCTCAGTAGAAAGGGATATAAGGTCCCAGCTCACGGAGAAGGCCGAAGAACAGGCTATAAAGGTATTTAGAGAAAATCTGAGAAGACTTTTACTGCAGCCTCCTGTAAAAGGAAAGGTAGTCATGGGCTTTGATCCCGCTTACAGGACCGGATGCAAGATAGCGGTAGTAGATGAAACCGGTAAACTCCTGGATACAGCTACGGTTTATCCCACGCCGCCGCAAAACGAAACCGAAAGTGCAAAGCAGATTTTAAAAGAATTGATTTACAAATATGGTGTTGATATCATATCTTTAGGGAATGGGACGGCATCCAGAGAAAGCGAGCTTTTTATATCTGAGCTGATATCAGAACTGGATAGAGATGTAAAATACTGTATTGTGAGTGAGGCAGGAGCGTCGGTTTATTCAGCATCAAAGTTGGGCACGGAAGAGTTTCCTGACATCAATGTCTCATTGAGGGGAGCTATATCTATAGCCAGAAGGCTTCAGGATCCGCTGGCAGAATTGGTGAAAATAGATCCTAAATCTATAGGAGTAGGACAGTATCAGCACGATGTAAATCAAAAAAAGCTGGAAGAAGCTTTAAATGGGGTGGTCGAAGATTGTGTGAACAGCGTGGGAGTTGACCTGAATACTGCGTCTTATTCTCTTTTAAGATATGTGTCAGGGATAACACCTGCGCTGGCAAAGGCTATTGTGGAATATCGATCTGAGATAGGGGCTTTTACTTCGAGAGAACAGCTAAAGTCCGTGAAAAGGCTAGGAGATAAGACCTTTGAGCAATGCGCAGGGTTTTTGAGAATACCTGGGGGTGAAAATATTCTGGACAATACAGCGGTTCATCCTGAATCTTATGGGGTGGTTGAAAACCTCGTGGCACTGTATGGCTACAGGATGAAGGATTTAGATGAGAAGAAGTTGCAGGAAATCGCTAATGACGCTAAAAGACAGGACATAGAAGATCTAGCACAGAAGCTAGGCATAGGTGTTCCTACTTTAAGCGATATATTAAACGAGATGGCCAAACCGGGTAGAGACCCCAGGGATGAATTGCCACCGCCTATATTTCATAAAGAGGTTATGACCATCGAACAACTGAGACCTGGTATGGTGCTGACGGGTACCGTAAGAAATGTGGTGGACTTTGGGGCTTTTGTGGACATCGGTGTCCATCAGGATGGCCTTATTCACATATCGGAGATAAGCGATAAATTCGTAAAACACCCGCTGGATGTCCTTTCTGTAGGGGACATCGTGAAGGTAAGGGTGCTGGATGTGGATTTAAAGCGCAACAGGATTTCTCTGTCTATGAGAGGAATATAAATGTGGGAGGAGGAGAGAAATTGCTTCTTATCAAAAACGGAAGGATTTATACCATGTCAGGTGAGGACTATGAGTGCGGCGACGTACTAATTGATGGCCAAAAGATCGTAAAAGTTGGTAAAGATCTGTCTGCGCCTGGTGCCAAAGTCATTGATGCTGAGGGAATGATTGTCATGCCAGGCATCATAGATGCTCACTGCCACATAGGTATGTGGGAGGACGCAGTGGGTTTTGAAGGGGCTGATGGCAATGAAGCTACAGAACCTGTAACTCCTGAGCTCAGGGCCATTGATGGCATAAACCCCATGGATCGCAATTTCCAGGAGGCCAGGGAAGCGGGCATAACCTCTGTGGTAACTGGGCCTGGCAGTGCCAATGTCATAGGAGGGCAGTTTGTTGCCATGAAGACCTATGGTCACAGGGTTGATGATATGATCATCAAAGAGCCTGTGGCGGTTAAGGTGGCCTTTGGAGAAAACCCCAAATCTGTTTACAATGATCACAAGAAAATGCCCACTACCAGAATGGCTATTGCGGCGTTGTTGAGGCAGCAGCTTATAGAGGCGCAGGAGTATATGGAAAAACTGGAGCACGGTAAGGAAGATCCTGATAAAAAGCCTGAGCGGGACCTGGGATTAGAGGTGCTTATAAAAGTGTTAAAAAGGGAAATCCCATTAAAAGCCCACGCTCACAGGGCTGACGATATATTCACCGCTATAAGGATAGCCAAGGAGTTTAATGTCAAATTGACGCTGGATCACTGCACTGAAGGACACCTTATAGCAGAGGATCTGAAGAAAGAAGGGTATCCGGCCATAGTAGGTCCATCCCTTTCGGAGAGGTCGAAAGTAGAGCTGAGAAACCTTACGTTTAAGACGCCGGGCATCCTTGCTAAAGCCGGTGTTACAGTAGCTCTTATGACGGATCATCCGGTGATACCCATACAGTACCTGCCTTTGTGTGCTGGTCTGGCGGTAAGAGAAGGCATGGACTATTACGAGGCTCTAAAGGCCATCACCATAAATCCTGCCAGGATAATCGGGATAGATGATCGAGTAGGCAGTATCCAAGAGGGCAAAGATGCAGATATTGCTATATTTGATGGAGATCCTCTGGAAATAAAAACCAGGTGTGTTTATTCTATTATAAACGGTCAGATAGTGTACGAGCGATAGGTGGGAATATAAAATAAAACCCCTAGTTTTCTCAAAGACGGGGCTTTAATATGTTTGTAAAACCTAAAATCAAAAGAGCGATTGCTACAATAGTACCACCTGGTGATAGATTTAAATAGTAGGATACTATTATACCAACGAATACTGATATGAATGAAAACAGTATGGAATAAAACAATGTCTGTTTAAAACTCTTGGCAATTTTAAGACTGGCAGCAGGAGGTATTACCATGAGAGCTGATACCAGAAGCGCACCTACTATCTTCATTGAGACCGCGATGGTGATGGAGACTAGTATAGTAAATACCATATTTATAGTGCTTATAGGTATACCTGATACGCCTGCTGCTTCTTCGTCGAAAGCTATGTAAAGCAGTTCTTTGTATATTAAAACTATTGTTATAACTACCACGATACCCAGTACTATTATAATTTTAATATCAGCGGTGGTCACAGAAATGATGCTGCCCCATAAATAGCTCACTACGTTTGTGGCCCGGCTTCCTGCTAGGCTTAAAAGCAACACTGCCAGGGCTATCCCACCTGACATAACCACAGCTATGGATATTTCTGAATATCTGAAGTATGATTTTCTCAACTTTTCTATTCCAAAGGATGAAAGTAAAACGAATATCACTGAGCTTATAGTTGGATTTGTACCCAATAGCATCCCGCCGGCTATGCCAGCTAGGGCTACATGGGACAGGGTGTCGCCCATCTGAGATAAACGCCTCAATACCAGATAATTACCCACAAGGGGAGCTATTATTGAAATAATTGCCCCGGCTATAAAGGCCCTTATCATAAAATCATAAGAAAATATGCTCACAATTTTTCACCACCGTGTTCGTGTTTTTCTAATTTTACAGGGTATCCGTATAAATCCGAAGCCCCTGCCTCCAGCAAGTCAATAGCTGTACAGTGTTCGTTTACTTTTCCGCCTGAGAGGCATATAATTCTGCTTACCTTTTCTGTGATTGCCATGATATCATGGGTTACCATTATAATCGTTATACCTGCTTTGTTCAGTTTTTCTAAGAGATCAAAAAGGTTTTTTTCGGATCTGGCATCGATGCCGACTGTTGGTTCGTCTAGAATTAAGATCTGTGGGTCAGATACGATAGATCTGGCTATAAATACCCGTTGCATCTGCCCCCCTGAAAGATTTCCTATAAGTGTGTCCTTGTGTTCATACATATCTACGATTTTGAGAGCATCATGGACTTTTTCACGATGTATAGCTCCTGGCTTCTTAAATAATCCAATGCTGGCGTAAAGGCCCATCATCACCACTTCAAATACTGTGGCCGGAAATGATAAATTAAAAGAAAAAGACCTCTGGGGCACGTAACCTATTAGATGTTTTTGCTTGAGTTTATCTATGCTTTCGCCAAATATATATATTTGACCCCGAGAGGCTTTGAGCTTACCTATAATCAGGTTCATAAGGGTACTTTTACCAGAGCCATTGGGACCTATCACGCCGATAAATTCTCCTTTTTTAATTGTAAGAGACACATCATTTAATACCTGGTTTTGTCCATAGGAAAAACTGACGTTTTTGACTTCGATGATATTTTCCACAGCCATCACTCCAGTGCTTTTTTTAGGTTATTTAAATTTTCTCTCATAAGCGAAAAATAATCTTTACCTTCTTTTATTTCACTTTGCGTTAAACCCTCTATAGTATTAAGTGGAAGCACTTGAACATGAGTATCTGCTGCGATGGTTTTTATAGCTTTAGGGGATGTCAGAGGTTCTGTGAATATATACTTGATTTTGTTTTTCTTTATATAATCCATTACGTAAGCCACTCTGGATGGAGAAGGCTCTTGTTCATCGCTTAGACCTGTCAATGATATTTGCTTTAGCCCGTAATCTTGTGCCAAATAATCAAACGCTGAGTGATATACGATAAAAGACTTTTTTGAGGTGTTTTTAAGTTCTTCAGAATAATCCTTGTTCAGTTTTTGCAGTTGATTTTTTATGTTTTCATAATTTTTTTCGTAATACGCTTTGTTTTTATTATCAATAGATATCAATGCGTCTTTTATATTTCTGGCTATTATTATAGCTCTACTGGGAGAAAGCCATATGTGGGGATTTATAGCGTTGCCTTCTTTTATTAATGGGACCCCCTTAGATACATTTATAAACTTTGTTTGAGATCCATTTTGTGCTTTTACAGCCCATGAATCTAAATCGAGGCCAATGTACAGTACAAGGCTGGCATTTGACATTTCAGCTACATTTTTTGTGGTGGGTTCCCACTCGTGGGGTTCAACGCCAGGAGGGATAATGTTTTTTACGCTTAATTTATTTCCAGCTATCTTTTGTGTGAAGTCATAAAGCGGATATATTGTCGTATATACGATTTTTTTGCCACTAACATTTTCTGCATTTTTATTACATGCCGCAGATAACATTAACACAGCTACTAATAACAATACGAGAACAACTTTTTTCATATTAATACCTCCGCGTCAATTGTTTGACTGGCATTTTTTGCAAATACCATAGATTTCTAATTTATGATCTAAAATTTTAAAATCATCTAGATTATTTACGCAATAGTCTAAAGGGCATATCTGCAACTCGAAAGAATTACCACATTTAACGCACTGTAATGTATGAGAGTGAATACTCTTTTTCATTTCATAGAGGGTATTATTCCCAATACTTGTGGAATTTAATATATTGATATCGCATAACAACTGCAGATTTCGATACACCGTATCCAGACTTATTTGTGGGAATATCTCTTTGACCCTTTCATATACATCTTTTACGGGAATGTAGCCGTCTACCTGTAAAAAGATATCAATTAAAATTTCCCTTTGAGGCGTTAACTTGTAATGATGATTTTTTAAACAGCTAACGGCCTCCTCTTTTGTCATAATATCACCTCTTAAATAAGAATATATTACTATTTAGTATAGTAATATTAATTAATTGTTTTGTCAACATATTTCATATTAGAATCATCTATTGTATTCTAACGATAAAGGATATATAGTATTAAGTAGAAATAATTTATAAGGTGTGATAAGATGTTCTTTATTTCAACGATGGAGACTGTTATAGGTAAAATCTATATTGCATCCAGCTCAAAAGGGCTCTCTAAAATAAGTTTTGACAGTGATGAGTTTAGAAAATGGCTTGAAGGTAGGGGAAAAGAATGGAAGTACGATGAATCTAAAAATTTAGAAGTGGCGAGGCAATTAAATGACTATTTTAACGGTGCTCTCAAAAAATTTGAGGTGGACCTTGACATAGTGACTACGGACTTTCAGAGATCTGTATACGATGTCCTCATGAAAGTACCTTATGGACAATTGGTTTCGTACAAGGATATAGCTGTAAGCATTCATTGTCCTAGAGCCTGTAGGGCTGTGGGAGGGGCTGTACATCGCAATCCTGTACCTATAATCGTGCCATGCCACAGGGTTATAAACAGCAATGGGACTATCGGGGGATTTGCGTATGATATAGATTTAAAAAAGAAACTTTTGAGGATAGAGGGGGTGGTGCTGTAGTGGTACTTAAAGCTCAAAATACCCTGGGAGTTGTTTTCTTTCCTGCATATGATTGGGCTATCTCACCTACTCATCCAGAGAGAGAAGAGCGGCTGTTGTATACTCACGATCAAATAATGGAAGAAGGCATCTTTGACATTGAAGGCATATGGGAGATTAATCCTGACATTGCAGGTGAAAAGGATGTAAACCGCGTACACATATGCGTTCCTGATGTAAAAACGAGGGCAACGCAATCCCACCTTATATCTGCAGGTGGAGCCATAAGAGCGGCGGAGGCTGTCATGGAGAGGAAAGTGGATAAGGCTTTTGCTGTCGTAAGGCCACCAGGCCATCATGCCCATAGAGTAGTGTGGGGTGATAGGGGTTTTTGCATTATAAACAATGAAGCGATTATGATTGAATATATTAGGAGAAAATATGGGAATATGAAAGTAGCTATTGTAGATACCGATTGTCATCATGGCGATGGGACGCAGGACATATTCTGGCATGACAAAAATACCCTCTTTATATCCCTTCATCAGGATGGCAGGACGCTTTATCCTGGAACTGGTTTTCCTGATGAGCTGGGTGGTCCCAATGCTTACGGGTATACACTAAACATACCATTACCGCCAGGGACTACAGACGAAGGTTATTTATATGTAATCGATCATGTGGTGCTACCTGTTTTATCGGAATTTAAACCCGACCTGGTGATAAATTCCGCTGGGCAGGATAACCATTATAGCGACCCTATTACCAATATGGCTATATCAGCAAGAGGTTATGCTGAATTGAATAAGAGATTGGATCCTGACATTGCGGTATTAGAAGGAGGGTATTCCATTGAAGGCGCTTTGCCGTATGTTAATCTAGGGATTATGCTGGCTATGGCAGGACTTGATTTTAGTGGCATAAAAGAGCCTGATTACAGGGAAGAGATATCAAAGCAGTCACCCCGCGAGATGGATTATATAAAGAAGGTCTGCGATATAGTTTATGACAATTGGCGACAAAAGGATGCATTAAGGGAGCGCTATGTAAAAGGAAGGGATATTGTACGGCGGCAGAGGAGAATATATTACGATACTGATAATATCATGGAATATCAGGAAGAAACGACGTGGGTTTGTTATCATTGTTCAGGCCTTACGTGTATCCAATCTTATGCAAATGGAGAAACTGTATACGCTATTACTATCCCTACAGATGCCTGCGACAGCTGCTACGAAAAGGGTGTTGAAGAATGGGAAAAGGCACAAAAAAAGTATAAAATGATATACTTGCAGGATAAGAAAAATGACTTATTTGAGAAGGTGGTAATATGATAATAGGCCTTGATGTTGGCGGAACTAATGTGGATGTGGTGGCTATAGAAAAAGGTGAGATTGTAGCTAGCGAAAAGATACCTATAGAGAGGGAATATCTATCTGAAAATATATTTAATGCTCTTAGAAAGGTTATAAAAAAGAACAGCGATATAGAACGCATAACCATAAGTACCACCCATTGTACTAATGCAATTGTAGAAGGGAATGTACAACCTGTAGCCATGATTTTAGAACCGGGTCCTGGTATTTGTCCTTCTGAGTACTTTGATGTGAATTATTGCAGTATATCAGGCTATATTGATCACAGAGGTACTGAAATCGCCCCAATAACAAAAGAGGATATAAATAGGGTGAGAAAATACGTTGAAGACTATGAATATATAGGAATTGCAGGTAAGTTTTCTGTGCGAAATCCCTCCCATGAGAATTATATAAAGGATAATCTGATAGGAAATTTTAAACATATTACGTTGGGTCATGAGCTTTCGGGTACGTTGAACTTTCCAAGGCGAGTTAATTCTACGTATTTAAATAGCTGTGTTCACAAAATCTATAAGCACTTTGTAGATTCCTTGAAAAGTGCCCTTAAGGAAATGGGCATATTATGTCCTGTGTATGTTCTAAAAGCTGATGGAGGGACTATGGACCTGGAGGCTTCTGTGAGATTTCCTCTAAATACCATATTGTCTGGTCCTTCTGCAAGTATAATGGGAGTCCTGGCTTTAACTGATGTGGATGAAGATGCTGTATCGCTGGATATAGGGGGAACCACGACTGATATTTCATTTTTCATCGATGGTGTTCCTGTTTATGAACCAAATGGAATAGAGATAGGCGGTTATAAAACCGTGGTCAAAGCTCTGTATTCACGGTCAATTGGCATAGGAGGGGATAGTACTGTCAGGCTTAAAGATGGCCGTTTACTTGTAGGGCCACAGAGATTAGATAAAGCCATGGCATTGGGAGGAAAATATCCTACGCCTACTGATGCTTTTAATGTGCTGGGGTTTTGCAACTATGGGGATATATCCAAGTCTTATAAAGGCATGGAACAAATCGCTCAAGAAATGGGTATTGATGTAAAGACCGTCGCTTACAAAATATACGACATGGTTTGTGATGCGATTGTAAGTGAGATAAATAGGTCCATGGAAGAGATCAACAACAAACCTGTGTATACGGTAAAAGAATTGATATCTGGGAGAAAGGTCAAACCTAAAGCGGTAATAGCCGTAGGAGGACCTGCAAAGGCGATAGTTGGTAAAATCGCGTCGATCCTAAACCTAAAACCTGTGGTGCCGCGGATGTACCAGCTTGCTAATTCTGTAGGTGCAGCCTTAAGCCGCGTTACGACAGAGATAACATTGCTGGCTGACACAGAAAAGGGCTTTATGGTTATACCTGAGAAAGGTATAGAAAAAAGAATAGATAGAAATTTTAGCTTAAGAGAAGCCAGGGATATAGCTCTAAATATATTAAAAAGCCAGGGAGATGGCAGGATAATAGAAGAACAATGTTTTAATATGGTCAGAGGATTTTATACCGTGGGTAAAAATATAAGAATAAAAGCAGCTATAAAGCCAGGGTTGATCGATAGTAATCGTATTTGACACCGATATATTATTCTGTTATAATAAATTGTACAAGAGAGGTCGTGGGTGTTGAAATATGGCGGAAGACAATATAAAGATTATAGCAGAAAACAGAAAAGCTTATCATGATTATTTCATAGAAGAAAGATATGAGGCTGGTATAGTACTTGCAGGTACGGAAGTAAAATCTATAAGAGCAGGTAGGGTTAATTTAAAAGATAGCTTTGCAAGGGTAGAGGACAATGAGGTTTGGTTGTATAATATGCATGTAAGCCCATATGAAAAGGGCAATATATACAATAAGGATCCGCTGCGCACCCGTAAATTGCTTTTAAACAGGCATGAGATAAATAAACTGGCGGGATATGTGCAAAAAGGCGGTTATACTCTTGTACCACTTAAGATATATTTAAAGCGTGGTCTTGTAAAGATTGAACTGGCTGTAGCAAAAGGCAAAAAGATTTATGATAAAAGAGATGTGATAGCAAAGAAAACGGCTCAAAGGGAAATGGAAAAAGAATTTAAAGTTCGCAATATAGGAATGTGATTTTAAGATTTTTAAGATAGTATTTAAGACATGGGGGCGTATTGGTTTCGACGGGGGTAACCGGAGGAAGAGAAGCGGGTCGTGGGGTCCGGGACCACGTTAAAACCTGGAGAAAAAATAAACGACAACAATAGAGTAGCTTTAGCTGCCTAATTAACAGGTAGCCGTCCAACCATCAATTCCCGCATTGATGGATTGGGCGTCGACTTAGCGGGGAACGGGTTCTCCAAAGCTTTGAGGAGAATCGGCATTTATGAAGCTAGCTGAGAGCGTATCCTGTTGCTGGGAGACGCTTGAGGCGAATTTCAAAACAGCAACTGCACCCGGAGATGCTCTTGTTTCGGTACCTTCGGACCGGGGTTCGATTCCCCGCGCCTCCAATAATTGTTATTAGATGGAGGATTTTTATGGAGTTACCTTTGAATCCTATAGCTTTTCATATAGGCCCGATAGCTGTCCATTGGTATGGCATTTTTATGGCAATATCCATAGGCATTGGTATGTATTATCTATATAAAAAAGCTATTGCCAATGGCTACGATGATGACTTTATAACCAATCTTCTCCTACTGGTTGTAATATGTGGTGTTATAGGCGCAAGATTGATGTTTGTGCTAACAAATACACCTCAATGGTTTATAAATGATCCCCTTCAGATATTAAAAGTATATCAAGGTGGGCTTTCATGGCATGGCGCCGTATTGGGAGGATTTTTAGCAGGCCTTTGGTATTGTAGAAAGAAAGGGAAAAGGATTAACCCTTTAGAAGACTATGCTGTGGTAGGTCTTGCGGTAGGGAATATACTTGTTAGGATTGGCAATATATTTAACCACGAGGTTTTAGGGAGAACAACAATATTTGCTTTTAGAAGATGGCCTGATCAACTGATTGGCGTATCTATTGGTATTATTTTATTGATAAGGTATTTTTATTTGCAAAAGAAAGGAGTTCCTGAAGGATATCAGTTCTGGTCTTTTATATTTTACTATCAATTGATAAGAGGAGTTGTTGAAGAGACCTTTAAGGATACGCCACTGCTATTGCCGATTTATTACAACAGAGCCTTAGGAATTGGATTGCTTACTACCACTCAGGTGGTTACACCGTTCATACTTTTACTTGCTTATTGGATGATGGTAAGGGTGAAGAAGGATGCTCAAATACCAAATTAATTGAAATATATAAAATACTACACATATATTATGCATGTGCTATAATATATGTGTTTTATATTGCATAAAAGGAGAAGAGGTTTGATGGATTTAGTTATAAGGAGAGCAAAAATAGAAGATGTGCCGTGGATTATGGAGATTTATAATGAGGCGATTTTATCGTCTTTTGCGACGTTTGATGTGGAACCTAAGACACTGGAGGATAGAAAGGAATGGTTTCTATCCCATGGCGATGATTATCCGATATTTGTAGCAGAGTTAAATGGAAATATTGTAGGCTGGGCCAGTATAAGCAGATTTAGAGATAGATACGCGTATAGATATACAGTAGAAGATTCTATTTATATTAAAAAAGATTATAGAGGTATGGGCATAGGGACTGAATTACTAAAAACACTCATAAATGCTGCAAAAGAATTGGGTTATCATACGATTGTGGGTGTTATTTCATCTCAAAATGTGGAAAGTATCAATTTACATAAAAAATTAGGCTTTGAGATTACGGGTGTGTGCAAAGAAGTAGGATATAAATTTGATCAATGGATAGATGTAATTTATATGCAGATTATGTTATGATATAGAGTTTGTCCAGAGAAGATTGGACTTTGTCTATTATATTATTTATGTGATGATATATGAGGATGGGCTGCCAAGGAGTGTCTGGGAGCGTGTACAATGGTGATGCTGTTTAAAATTATTTCAGTATCCCATTGCTGGTTATTTTTATCTACGGCTTTTTCTCTTATTTCTGCTCTTGGTATCACAACTGTGATTTCATGGGGAACGCTTATATCTAATTTTCGTGATACGGTGATACTTAGGCCGTAAAGATCTAATTTGACAATGTCTTTCTGGGTATGTTTAATGCCTAGAAAATCAAACATCTTTTTAAAGAGGCCTTTTTTTTCATCATTATACATAAATTTCACCTCATAACGCATTTACTCTGCTATATATTTATTCATATACTGTAGGTTTGTGAGTAACTTTGATTCGTGATTTGAATACTACAAAATTATTTAAATACAAATTGTAATAAACTCTTACCAACAGTAAAAAGCTAATATCTATTTGTATTTAATCCGTTTTTACCAAATTATTGGATAAAATAAAATAGCAGCTATTTATATTTAGCTGCTATCTATTTAAGTAGTGGAGACATCGGGAATCGAACCCGAACCACTACAATGCGAATGTAGCATTCTCCCTTTAAACTATGTCCCCGTCAAGTAGATATTATAATATAAACTTAAGTAAAAGTAAAGACTAAAATGGTTGACAACACTGTAAAATACTTATATTACTCTACTATAGATGAAGAAATTATAATCAAGAATTGTTTGGGTATTTGACTCTACATCTGTACACAAAAATGCATGCAATGCTTTATCGTTCTTAATGCTCTCTCGTTCCAACACAATAATACCACTGTATTCTCTATCCTATTAAGAGCTCCTTCATAGCGATATGCCCACTAATTATAAACTTTCACTGTAACAAGGTGAACGTCATTCTTATCAATATACTGGGCAAAGTCTTTAATCTGGATGCGAGAAATTTAATTATTATGCACAGCAGATAAGGATAATTTATTTTGCAGTTTTAGAGTATTTTTTTAATTGGAATAATGAGCCGTTTAACACTATTTTTTGTAAAGTTCATCTACCTTCCTTTGTTGGGTTTTCTCTCTATCTTCAATCTTTTTATCATTTTCTTGAATAATCGCAGGAGATTTTTTAGATCATTATTTTCCATTTACTTAGAAGAGATGGATCAACCTCATATTCTGATGCGATTTAAGCTAAAGTTTTCCGTTCTTTCAAAATTTTCAGTAAAACTTTGGATTTAAATTCTGGCGAAATATTTTTTCATATTTTTATTTTATCATATTTTTTTAAAATCGACGATTTTAGGAAATATTTAGAGTATTATATTTCATAGTTACCAACCACCACAGGTGATAGAATAATAATTGTTATTAATACCAATTTTGGTATTGATTTTTTTATTTTAGTTTGGTATGATCTGGAGTGTTAATAATATATATATTGAATCATTCTTGTATAGTAATACAAATAAAGGAGTTGCAGCATATGGAAATAAAGAGAGTAGCTTGTTTGTATAGAGTATCTACAACTAAACAGCTAGATGATAATGATATACCTATGCAGAAAAAAGCGTGTAGAGAATTTATAGCTAAACAAGATGGGTGGGTATTAGTAAAAGAATATGAAGAAAAAGGTGTGAGTGGTTATAAAATATCGGCTCATGAAAGAGATAAATTACAATAAGCAAAAATTGATGCTGAAAATGGTTTATTTGACATTCTATTAGTTTTTATGTTTGATAGGTTAGGAAGACGAGATGATGAAACTCCATTTATTGTAGAATATTTTAACAGTATCGGAGTTGAAGTTTGGTCTACTGTGGAAGGAAAACAAGAATTTAGCAGTCATGTAGATAAGCTAATAAATTATATTAGATTTTGGCAGGCAAATGGAGAAAGTCAAAAGACCTCTATACGAGTTGATACTAAACATAAACAAATGATAAAAGAAGGTTTATATAGAGGCGGAGCTGTTCCGTTTGGATATAAATTAGTAGGTACAGGTGAATACGGAAAAAAGGGAAATGAATTACATAAACTTGCTATAAATGAGGAAGAAGCTAAAGTAGTGAGAAAAATTTTTGAACTTATTTATCATGAAGGATATGGTACACATAGAATTGCTCAATACCTCAACGATAATAATATACCAACACGTAATGGTAAGAAATGGGGTTCAACAACAATTAACAATATTATTAGAAACCCTATATACAATGGTTATTTATCATACGGAAAAACTTCCCAAAAATCAGGAGCAGTTCATAGAAGAAGTAAAGATGAATGGCTACTTTCTAACCAAATTTCAGAATTGAAAATTATTCCTGATGAAATGTGGGAAAAAGTGCATGAGATTAGAAAAAGTAGAAGTCCTTTTGCTGTTAAAAATCCAGAAAAAGAAGTTTTACTTGTCCGCCCACCATCTTATGGTACATTGTTATTTACTGGATATATTTATTGCGGATATTGTGGTTCTTCTTTATCAACAACTTATCATTGTAAAGAATGGAAAAGAAAAGATGGAACGGTGAGGAGGACAATCATTGGTAAATATAGATGTAATGGAAAACTATTAAATAAAACTAAATGTAAAGGACAAACAACTTATGGACAAAAGAAAATTGAAGGATTAGTTTTAAAACAAGTTTATAAATATTTAGATAATTTAGAGAAAGTTGATTTCTCTCATGAGATTGAAAAATACAAAAGAGAATTACTTAGAGAGAAAGAAGAAGAAATAAATAAGCTACAAAAAGCGAATGAAGAAAATTATAAAGATTTAGATTTGTTAAACAATGAAATACTTAAAAGTCTAAAAGGACAAAGTAATTTCTCGCCAGATAGGCTTAGTAAATTAATAGAAGAAAAAGAAAAAGAGATAAAAGATATAGACAGTAAAATAGAACAATTACAAAAAGAACTGCAAAGCAAACAGCTGGAAGTTAATGATATGATTGAATTAAAGAATACTATCCCTGTTTGGAAAGAAGTTTTTGAAAAGGCAAGTATAAGTAAAAAGAAAATGATGCTTTCACAAATCATAGATAAGATAGTAGTATATAGAGATAAGATTGATGTTCACGTTAAAATACATTTAAATCAGTTTATCAATACCTCGAGAATTGATATTTTTGGTGATGTTAACAAGACAATGCTGGGAGAGCACTAGCTTCGCATGTTAGGGGTCAGGGGTTCGAATCCCCTTATCTCCACCAGCATTACAAGCGGAATTCCGGCACCTTGATTAGGTGCCGGAATTTTTATTTTTTTATCCAAAAGAATGTTAGCATCAGCAATTTGATATCACAGTCAAGGCACTTGCCGATGCTATTGAATTTTTTTGGAAACAACCTATTTTGTAAATATTGCAAATTACGAAATAAAGGCGCTTATTGACATAATTTGTAATGTAAATTAAAATACGATTTATAGGGAACAAAAACTCAATCGGTTACAGGAGGTGAGATTAATGAGTATACTTTTAAATGTAAAGGGGACTTTGAGTACAGATAATTCCAAAAGCCATATACGTTACCCATTTAGGATAGAAAGGGACGTAAATGTACTTTATATAGAATTTTCCTATACCCCAAAAGAAAAAACAGACATAGACAATGCAAAGAAAATAATTGTTGAATGCTTAAAAAAGTATACTCTTGACAGTATAGAACATATAAGTGGTATATGGCAAAATTATCTTCCTGTTACAAATCTTTTGACATTATCTTTGGATGATCCTGAAAAATTCAGAGGAGCTGCTCACCGTCCTTCTCCTTGCCAGCAAATATACATATCGGAAAATGAAGCTACAGATGGATTTATCCCGGGGAAAATTATTGAAGGAGATTGGTTGCTGACATTAAGTGTTCATGCGGTTGTTACAAATGAATGTCGTTATAATGTTCTTGTTTGGGGAGGAGAAGAAAAACATGAAATATTGGATTCCTTGTGAACTTCATACCCATACCACCCATAGTGATGGAAGACAAAGTTTGATGGAGCTTGCAGAAAAAGCAAAAAAAGAGGAGATAAGATGCATTGCTTTAACAGATCACAATACGATTTCGGGAAATAGTGATAAGTATAATGTTATGAAACAAACCGGTGTACACATTATAAGCGGTTTGGAATGGACGACATTTTATGGGCATATGGTTATCCTAGGAGTAAAGAGGTATGAAGATTGGAGAAATATAGAGATAGATAATATTGATGCGAGTATAGAAAAAATACATGATCATGGTGCAATAGTAGGTATTGCTCACCCTTTTCGTATTGGAAGCCCGCTGTGTACTGGATGTTATTGGGAATATAAAGTAAAAGATTGGAACAACATTGATTATATTGAGGTTATGTCGAGTGATGTTTTAAAAGACAAGTCAAGCAACATGAGAACTTTGGATTTTTGGACTGATTTATTGAATCAAGGCTTTCGCCCGACTGCTGTTTACGGTCGTGATTGGCATTCTGGTGGAAATGCCGAAAAAAATGTTGCTGTGACATATCTAGGAATTGATACGTTAAATGGGGATTTTGATTCCGCTGTATTGAATGCGATAGCTAATGGTGCTGCAGTGGTTACATCAGGTCCTTTACTGTTGATGGAGTGCAAATTAAAAAATGTAAATAAGATTTATACGATAGGAGAGACGATACAGCTAGAAAAATCGGATGGATGTATTGATATAGATGTAAGCATAGATTTTACCGTTAGAAAAGATCAATGGAGATTAGGTGAAAATATGACTTTATCAATTGTAAGCAATAAAGGTGAAATTGCTAGAGTTCCTGTTGATGTGAATAGACCCAATTTTTCATTTGATGTATTACATACAGGCATTAAGTGGATAAGAGCAGAATTGTACGGATTCATTGATGAACAGCAATTGCTTATTGCACTTACTAATCCTATATATTTTAAAATGTGAAGTAAAATTTATAAAAAGAAAGAGGTATTAAAATATTATGGGTAGAAAATTTCCTTTGATAACAGCTCATACAGGATGTATGGATACACCCGATAATACTATAGAGTCTGCTCTGGTGGGACTTGAGTCAGGAGCGGATTTTATAGAGGTTGATGTTCGTTCTACTAAAGATAAAGTTGCTTTTTTGGCTCATGATTATAGAATAATGTCTAATGATGGAAAAATACTAAATGTTTATGATTTGACACTAGAAGAATTAAAAGTAATTAGTAGAGAAAGTAATAATGAAATTGCTCTTCTGGATGACGTGTTGGATATGGTTCGATCTTATGACAAAAGAATTAATCTGGATTTAAAAGGACCGTTTGCTGCTGAAGCAATGGTAAAATCAATTAAAAAAATGAATGTGAGAGATCGAGTGGTTATCTCCGGATGTGGTTATGAGCTGGTATATTATTTGAAGCATATTTATCCTGATCTGGACTTTTATTTAAATGCTGATGATTTTTACTTTTTCGAACAATTCAACGAACAAAATGTAAGAAATGCTTTGTCGGCTTCATGTATCGGAATTAATCTGGAGTATCAAAAATGTAATCCTCGTCTTATAGAAATAGCGAAAGAAAACTCATTACTTATATCTGTGTGGACGGTTGACGACGAAGATAATATGAAGAAGATGATAGAGATGGGTGTAGATTCTATTACAACGAGAAATGTACCAGCATTATTAAGACTAAAGAACATGTTGGGCTAAAATGTAGTGAGCTAAAATGCGTGATGTAAAAAGCGGCCCCATTAATCAAAAGTCACAAGGTAGAATTTTACGATGTAGCCTTTAGAAGATAGCAAGGCTGATTAATGGGACCGATGGAAATATATCAGATGTTTGCATCTTCTAATATAATGACGGCAATAAATTCCAGTGGCTCTTCTCCGGTATTTTCAACAGAGTGACCCGCTCCGTTTCCCGTTTTAACGGCGTCGCCAGCTGCTACCTTATAGACTTGGCCGTTGTCGTTAACTATACCTTCACCTCGTAAAAAATAAAATATTTCTGTCTCATTTACATGCTCATGAAATCCGATGGAGCAGCCTTTTTCTAAAGTTAGATGTGCCAGTAAACGGCTTTTTTCTGGTAATTCATCTTTGTTAAAGATATGTGTTATTTTTACAGTACCGTTGCCTCCTCGCATCTGGTTTCTCAGTTCAACTTCCATATCATGGGCCCGTTTGAACATTTACATAACACCCCTTATAATTTGCGTTATTTAACTATAAATATTCTATCATAATCAGAAATTATTTACTATAATTTAGAACAAAAAGAAGAATTATATAAAAATTGGCAGCCATATAGGCAGCCAGATGAGAGATGAAAAATATTTTAAATCACAGCTATACATTAAACCTAAATACGATCACGTCTCCATCCTGCACAACATAATCTTTGCCTTCAAGGCGCATCAGGCCTTTTTCTTTTGCTGCAGCTGGTGAGCCAGCCGAGATAAGGTCATTGTATCCTATTACTTCTGCCCTTATAAAGCCTTTTTCAAAATCTGAGTGTATTTTACCGGCTGCTTCTGGCGCTTTTGTACCTTTTTTTATCGTCCACGCATGTACTTCTTTTGGGCCTGCTGTAAAGTAGTTAATCAGTCCTAGAATTCTATATCCTGTCCTTATCAACTTATTTAGTCCAGGCTCTGACAATCCTAGCTCTTTTAAAAATTCTTCTTTTTCGTCGTCAGGTAGATCGGCCAATTCAGCTTCAATTTTAGCGCATATAACTATTACCTCTGAGTTTTCTTTTTGGGCATATTCTTTTAAACGCTTGACGTACTGGTTTTCTTCTAATAGGTCATCTTCTGAGACATTGGCTACATATATCACTGGTTTATAGGTTAAAAGCTGTAATTGCCTCACAAAAACTTTTTCGTCATCGCTGAACTCCATTGACCTTACGGGTTTTTCTGCTTCCAGTTGATTTTTTATCCTTTCGATGATTTCGGTCTCAAGGATATATTGCTTATCACCTGATTTGGACATTTTTTTAGCTTTTTCCAGACGCCTTTCTATGACTTCTAGATCCGCTAATATAAGTTCCAGGTTTATCGTTTCTACGTCTCTAATGGGATCTATATTTCCTTCCACATGAACTATATCGGGATCTTCAAAACATCGGACTACATGAGCGATCGCTTCAACTTCTCTTATATGCGATAAAAATTTATTGCCCAAACCTTCTCCTTTGCTGGCGCCTCGAACTAGACCAGCTATATCCACAAACTCTACAGTGGCTGGAATGATTTTGGCAGGATTAACCATTGCAGCCAGTTCATTTAATCTATGATCAGGAACCGCTACTGTTCCCACATTTGGTTCTATAGTACAAAAAGGGTAATTAGCGCATTCAGCGCCGGCTTTTGTTATAGCATTAAAAAGCGTGCTCTTACCAACATTTGGTAGACCAACAATTCCGATTTGCATCCCATTCTTCCTTTCATTAGTATTTCCATCGTTTATGCAAAAATCAGTATAACACTTCAATGTATAATATTCAATACCGTATAAATAAAACTTAATAAGTTAAAATAAGATTTGGAGGTGGATTTAAAGATGAAAAAGATAAAAAATTTCAGTATGCTTTTGTTGATATTGTTTATATTTTCAGCGATTTCTTTGGGATGCACATCGGCTGCAAGAAAACCGACACCAGCCAGACCCACTAAAGTTACACCCAGAGCTATTACCCCGCGTACGACTCCTACTAGGCCAGCACCAACGCCACCCAGAGCAACTAATACTCAAGCAGCTAGAGCAAATCGGATAGCAGCTGCAGTAGCAAAATTGCCCAATGTAAACAGAGCTACGGTTGTTATTACTGGAAATACTGCATTGGTCGGAATTGATATGAAAGGACATGTTGAGAAGACAGGAATCACAAAGGTAAAAAAAGAAGTGGAAAAAACTGTTAAAACAACCGATAAAGCTATTAAAAATGTAAGTGTAACAGCAGATCCAGACTTGTATAACAGGATAAATAGCATTGCAGCTGAGATAGCCAGGGGCAAACCTGTATCAGGATTTGCTAGGGAGATTTCAGAAATCCTCAGGCGTATAACACCATCTAAATAGACTAAAATCCTATCACTATTGTGATAGGATTTTAGATTTTTCAACGTATTGGATGCGGTGCATTGTACTGGGATGCGTGTACGAAAACCACTCAATAAAATCTGGAGGTTCCACATCTGAAAGACTTTTCTTGGCCAGGTCTACTTGTAATTTGATGACAGGCTGTTTAGCATGTAGGAAACTAACGGACAACAGATCTGCTTGTTGTTCCATTTTTCGTGAGATATAATTTTGTATTGGGTTGGAATCAAAACCTATTAATATTAAAGATAAATATACCAGAGCTAATGAGGCTACAGCAATCTTTTTGCCGTGGGGCCATATCAATGTACTTTTTAGCAATTGATGTAGTATAAATAAGGCGATAAAAATTCCTATTATCCCTATTAGTAGGCTTTTTAGCACATGATTCTCCTTCCAATGAGCTGCTTCATGGGCGATCACGGCTTTGATTTCATCTTTTGGATACTTATTTAGGAGTGTATCGTAGAGTACTATCCTCCTATTTTTCCCAAAACCATAAAAGTACGCGTTGGCCCGTGTCGTTCGTCTGCTGGCATCCATCACTTCCACTCTATTAATATTTATACCGGCATTTTTTGAGATTTCTTCTACCATCTTTAGTACTGCAGGATCTTTTACCGGCGTAAATTTGTTAAATAAAGGAGCAATCACATATGGCCATATTAAATTTTGAATAAACAGCATTATAGATAGAAATACAGAAGCGGGAAGCCACCAGGAATACCTCCATTTGTTTGCAGCGTAGAAAAATAATATGACACCTAAATAAGAGATGATCACATCTAATATCGAATTTTTTAGATAGTCAAGGCACCACGCTGTAATGCTTTGGGTGGAAAACCCCAAGCTGGCATCTAAGAGGTAGCTGTATAGGCTATAAGGCAAAGATATTACTTTTAATATTAGCCATAAAATTATAAAAAATAGGCTTACGTTTAGGTAGTAATGTCCTGATGATAGCTTTTCCGTTAAAAGAGATATTTTAACTGCTCCATTTCCAAACACGAGCCAAATGAAAAAAACGGCATCGATTAAAAATGAAAATATGTATAACAATCTATTAATTTTATGGTATTCTCGCGCTTTGGCGACTTCAGCTGGCGTAAAGTATCTATATACATCAGGAGATATATTACCCGGAAATAATGTGTAATAAAGATATAACAGAAAAAAAATAAAGGCAATTGATATTAATAATGTCCAGTATCTGTTAAATTTAAAGAGATTAAAATTATCCATTGTTAGGCTCCTCTCTTTACTATTATTCTCTTTGTTATTTGGTTTTGTTTTTTTGCAAATTTGCTTTTAACTAAACCAGGTTATAAATAATTTTACTACAAATACCAATAAAATTAAAGGTGTATCATCAATTCCTTCAATTTGTAATTTACAATATTTTGTAAAATAGGTCGCTTTCCAAAAATTCAATAGCGTCGTAAGCGACTTTGATGGAATGCGTTACGACCTCAAATATCTGTATGACATAATAAGATAATATTATGATATAATAAAGGAGAATAAAAGGAGAAAGGGGATTATTTTGCAGGTTGAACTTTTAAAGATCATCCAGTCAATACATAGTCCGATTTTTGATGTTCTATTTGTTTGCATTACCTATTTAGGTAGTGAATTTTTTTATTTCGCTTTTATTACATATTTTTACTGGCATGTAAATAAAAGATTCGGATTAAAACTAGGGCTGGTGTTTCTTGCATCAGTATATTTGAACACGATTTTCAAAGAATTAACAGCAATAAAAAGACCTATTGGTTATCCCGGTATTCGTTCGTTAGCTGTGTCTACTGCAGGAGGATATTCTTTTCCCAGCGGCCATGCTCAACATGCCACGGCATTTTGGGGCATTATAGCATGTTATTATAAGTCCAGGAAATGGGATATAATAGCAATAGCGCTAATTGCAGCGGTTTCATTTTCACGATTGTATCTAGGGGTACATTGGCCTTTAGACGTAGTAGGCGGTATTGCTATAGGTCTTGCGCTAGTATATGTTTCATTAAAAGCTGAACGATTTTATTATCGGTTGTCTATTAAAAAAAGCTTTAACATCGTATGCAAAATGATGATTTCTATTGTTGTTCCTGTCCTGTTGCTTTTAATATTCCGGCACCATGATATATTGATTGCAATGGGGACGATGTCAGGTATGCTTTTTGGGTATTTTGTAGAGGCAGAATATATTGGATATGAAGCGGGAAATATGCAGGTACATACGAAGATTATAACGTATCTATTGGGAATTTCAGGTCTTTTTATAATATATATTGGATTGAGTATCATGCCCTTCAAAACGCCTTTTTTTACATATATGAAATATTTTATATTAGGGGTATATATAACCCTGTTTGTTCCGTATGTGTACAAGAGAATAACGGGATAAAAGGAAGTATAAAAGCATGTTATACGTTAAGATGATCAGAGATCTTACGCATAACATGCTTAATCATTATAAAGATTCGAATCGTTTCTTGATTTCAATCAGGAATTCTTCGGTGTTTACGACCTTTTTATCAGGTAGGTCTGAAAGCAGCGCTAGGTCTTTTGTCATTGTCCCTTCTTCAATGGTTTTAATTGAGGCTTTTTCCATTTTATCTGCAAACAATACCAGGTCGTTTATCCCGTCTAACTCTCCACGTTTTCTCAGAGCTCCCGTCCACGCGAATAATGTGGCCATTGAGTTAGTGGAAGTTTCTTCTCCTTTTAAATACCTGTAGTAATGCCGTGTAACCGTTCCATGAGCTGCTTCATATTCGTAGCAACCATCAGGTGAAACCAACACAGATGTCATCATGGCAAGGCTCCCAAAAGCAGTTGCGACCATATCTGACATAACGTCACCGTCGTAGTTTTTACATGCCCAGATCATTCCGCCTTCAGATCTCATTACACGGGCTACCGCATCATCTATCAATGTGTAAAAATATTCGATACCTGCATCAGCAAATTTATCTTTGTATTCGCTTTCAAATATTTCCTGAAATATGTCTTTGAATCTGTGATCATAGATCTTGGATATGGTATCTTTTGTGGCAAACCATAAATCTTGCTTTAGGTCCAGGGCATAATTAAAACAAGAACGGGCAAAGCTCTTTATAGAGTCATCTAAATTGTGCATGCCCAGCACCACGCCAGGGTTTTTAAATTCATATATCGTCTGCCTTACTTCATTGCCGTTTTCCGGCGTATACACTAATTCGACTTTTCCCGGACTTTGGACCCTGTATTCTACATCCTTGTAAACGTCGCCATAAGCATGTCTTGCTATAGTTATGGGTTTTTTCCAGGTTTTTACCAGCGGCTTTATACTATCTACCACAATAGGTGTACGAAAAACTGTACCATCCAGTATAGCTCTTATTGTGCCGTTGGGGCTTTTCCACATAGCTTTGAGATTGTATTCTTCTACTCTCTGGGCATTTGGTGTTATTGTTGCACATTTTACACCTACGCCATATTTTTTGATCGCATTGGCAGCGTCAACAGTCACCTGGTCATTTGTCTGGTCCCTGTTTTTAAGGCCCAGGTCGTAGTATTCGGTTTTCAGGTCTATGTATGGTTCCAGCAAGATTTCTTTTATTAGTTTCCAGATAATTCTCGTCATTTCATCGCCGTCCATCTCTACCAGTGGTACATTCATCTTGATTTTATCAGCCATTACTTACCTCTCCTTTTAGCGTAATATAAAGTTATAAATATTTTGCTGCATAAAACATTAATGGTCGTATAATTATTAATACAGCAAATAATTAAAAAGCAAATAATTAAGAATATATATACTTAATTATAATGTATATTCACGCAATATACAAGAACAAAAGAAGAGAAGGTATTTGCTTTGCTGTTATTGATTTGCTGTTCTTATAATGAAGTATTTCCAATAGATATAGTAAGGGTGAAAAAGTGATGAAAGAGGCCAAAATGAAATTGGTCATCGGCAACTTAGGAGTATCAATGGGGGTAAATATGCTGGCAACTTATATGGTTCCACTATTGCATTTTCACACTGGCAATACAGTGTTTAGCGGATTTGTATTGAGCATGGGGTTATTATCCGGAGCTGTGATACAACCCTTTTTTGGTATTTTGAGTGATTCCACCTTTTCAGTATGGGGAAGGCGCAAGCCATATGTATTTATATTTGGCATTATGTGTTTTATTTTTACATATTTTTTTAGCAGTGTTACAAAAATTCAATCTATGTTGTTATTTGTTTTTTTATTTTATATATCGTTTCACGCGTATCAGATTCCCCTTAATTCGATGATTCCTGATAATGTAATAAATAGTGAAAAAGGAAGTATGTCGGGGTACTGGAATCTGTTTGGGGGAATGGGAGCTCTCGCTGTTCCGATATTGGGCGGTCTATTCTGGGATTATGATAAGGGACTGGTTTTTAAGATGGTTGGATTGACAATAGCAATTACTTCTCTTGTCTCGGTATTATTTGTAGAGGAAAGAAAACAGATAAAAGGCAATTTTTCTTTTGAACTTTTTAAAAGGTACTTTTATAGAAGGGATGTGTGGAGCTTTTATATAGCCAAATCTATATGGTGGATGGCGCTGGCGGCTGAGGTTCCATATTTTACGATATATTATAGTCAATATATGGCTCTGGGCATGGGTGTGTCCAGTTTTCTGGTTACGGTTTTTATGTTGTTTGATATTATATCATCGCCCTTTTTAGGGAAGTTGGCAGATCGGTATAATCGTAAGTACCTTATGATAACTTTTTTGCTCTGCTTTGCAGTATTAAATTTATTTTTGCCAAAAACTACAAATTTTTTATTGCTGATGATTTTGATGGGATTGCTGGGAATATGCTATGCTTCCTTGTTTGTGTTTCCTTTTTCGCTCCTTATGGATATGACTCAAAGAGGCCATGAAGGTTTTTATCTAGGCATGGATAATGTATTTATGTATTTACCTAAAGGTATATCAACATTGATAAGCGGACATATGATAGCTAAATACGGCTATTGGATAATATTCGTAAACGCTTCGGTCTTAGCTTTATGCGCTGCTCTGGCAATTCTGTTACTATGGAAGGATTAACATAAAAATTCACTTTTACAGATGCCGCAAAAATTGCTCGGGGTTGTTGAGGAAAGCCCGCATAAAGTTTATGTGCTCAAGCTCTTCATATCTTACTTCCTTTAAGGGAATTTGATCGCAGTCGTATATGGTAGCATCAGGAAGAGCCATCAATACGGGTGAATGGGTAGCGATGATAAACTGTGAATTGTAATTTTGCGCCATATGTTTTATCATAGAAACCAAGGTCAATTGATTCATAGGAGATAAAGGGGTTTCTGGTTCGTCTAATATATAAAGGCCATCAGGTGCAAAACGAGATTGAAAAAGCTTAAAAAAACTCTCACCATGGGAATATGCGTTTAAATCTTTTCCATAATAACGTTCCCACTCGCCCAGGGCTGTTAAAATGGGAGCTTTTGCCAAGGACCTGGCGTAATCAGAACTATCTTTGTATTTTTCATCGATTTCCTTTAGCCTTTTCAAATATTCTGTTCTTTGATAGGATAGGCTTTTGCAAAAATTAAAGAAATCTTCAGAGCGCAAGAAAAAACCTCTGTGAGTCTTTTTGTTCCATATTAATTTTAAATGAGCCGCTAACTCTCTTGCCGGTTGAAGGGTATCGTCGGTTTTTATGCTCTCGCCCCCAATAGTTACAGATCCCACGGCAGCTGCCAAAGCTTCTAGCAATGTGGATTTGCCCGAACCGTTTTCCCCCACGAACAGTGTTATGGGTGATTTAAAATGTAATTCATTCAATGTATTTATTAGTGGTATATTAAACGGATATCGACCGTCCTTATCGATATCATCAGGAACTTTATATACTATAGATCTTAAAAATATCATTATATTTCACTCCCTCTGTTTTCATTATATAACATAAAAGGGGAGTGTAAAGCATTAATTCTTTAAGATTGGATATTCTTTGATAATGGTTTAAATTGGTGTATAATAATATAATAGTAATATCCACAGCGTAATTATTGTTGACAGAATTTTGGCGGAAAATTGTTCGTTTTTAAAGAAGTCAACGACATAAAATATTGAAAAGGAGGGTTTTTGTTGCAAATAGCAAATGGTGTCAACTTACATGTTGACAGGTTGAACAAGTTTAAGACCACATCGATAAATGTGTACATACAAGAAGAATTGGGTGAAAATGCTTCTAAATTTGCTTTGCTTCCATCTGTACTGAATAGAGGTTGTGAAGGATATCCTACTTATAAGGATATAACGAGGTATCTTGAAAATCTATATGGAGCCAGCTTTAGAATTGGCGTTGGCAAGAAGGGTGAGAGGCAGTTTATACAGTTTAATATGGAAGTGGTCGATGATAAATATACCGATCAGGAGATATTTACAGAAGCAGTAGATTTTATACTCAGAGTTATAACCCGCCCCGTACTGGAAAACGGATATTTTAAAAGAGATAATGTGGAAATAGAGAAACGGAACCAGATAAACCAGATAAGAGCCAGAATCAATGATAAGACCAGTTACGCGGTCGAACGTTGTTTTGAAGAAATGTGTAAAGGTGAGAGATTTGCTATCGATCGGTTGGGCACGGAGGAAATGACCAATGCCATAGACGAAAAGAACCTATATGAATATTATGTAGAGGTATTGAGGTCCAATCCTATTGATATCTTTGTGATAGGGGATGTTGATGAAGAGAAGGTAAAAGAGATTATAAGGCGGGCTTTTGATATACAAAGGGAGAACGTTAAAGCGATAAGTCCGACAAATGTATATCATAAGGTGAACGAAGTTAAAGAGGTAATAGACAGGTTTGATGTAACTCAAGGAAAACTTTCACTTGGGTATAGAACCAATATAGCGCCCGATAGTGATGATTATTTTAAATTAGTAGTATTTAATGGTATTTTAGGTGGAGGACCTCACTCTAAGCTGTTTATGAACGTGAGAGAAAAAGCCAGCCTTGCCTATTACGCATTTTCGAGGCTTGAGAGGTATAAAGGCCTTATGATCATATCTTCGGGTATTGAAATAGAGAACTATCAAAAGGCATTGGATATCATAAATCAGCAGATCGAGGATATGAAGGCAGGAAAGATATCGGATTACGAATATGATAGCACTATAAAGGCTATAGAAAACAGCATAAAATCTATAACTGATAGTCCATTTCAAAGGGCAGATTTTATATTCAGCGAGTCAATCATAGGTACTAATTATGATTTTGATACCTATTTAAAAAAGATAAGAAATGTTACTATTGCCGATGTGGTGGATGTGGCTAAAAAGATAGAATTGGATACGATTTATTTCATGAGAAACAGGGAAGGGGCGCAATGATATGCGGGAAATTATTAAAAATAATATTTTAAATGAAGAAATTGTACATCATCTAACGCCAAGTGGTTTAAATGTATTTGTAATGCCTAAAAAAGGTTATACAAAGCAATATGCTATATACGCTACCCATTATGGGTCTAACGATAGTAAATTTATTGTGCCTGGCGAAGATAAACCGACAGAGGTGCCAGATGGTATTGCCCATTTTTTGGAGCACAAGATGTTTGAAGAAGAACATGGCAATATTTTTGACGAGTACAGCAAATTAGGGGCCTCTGCTAATGCATTTACTAACTTTAACATGACGGCATATTTATTTAGCAGTACAGATAGGTTCTATGATTGCCTTAAAGTATTGGTGGGATTTGTCCAGAGACCTTATTTCACAGATGAAAACGTGGAGAAAGAAAAAGGTATAATAGGGCAGGAAATAAGGATGTATGAAGACGATCCAAACTGGAGAGTTTATTTTAATGCCCTTGACGCTTTATATAAAGTTCATCCGGTGAAAATAGACATTGCTGGTACTATTGAGAGTATATCGAAGATCAACAAGGATTTGCTTTATAAATGCTACTATACCTTTTACACCCCTCAGAACATGGTTCTTTTTGTCGTAGGGGATGTGGACAGCGAAGAAGTTTTTAGGATAGCTGATGAAATGGTGAAACCAGGCAAAGTGAAGGGTGAAGTAGTACGAATTTATCCTGATGAGCCCAAAAGCGTGAATAAAACTCAAGTGGTACAGGATATGATGGTGTCTATTCCACTGTTTAATATAGGTTTTAAGGACACAGATGTAGGTTATGATGGTTACAAGTTGTTAAAGAAAGGTATTGAAATGGAGATAGCTTTAAACATATTGATAGGCAAAAGTTCCAGGCTTTACAATGACCTTTATGACAGTGGATTGATTGATAATGATTTTGGATTTGATTTTGAAAGTCAGAAAGATTATGGTCATTCTATTATAGGTGGCGAGTCGAGAGAACCGTATGCTGTTATGGATGCTATAGTTAAAGAAGTTGAAAGGATAAAAAAAGAGGGAATAGCTGAGGGGGACTTTGATAGGATAAAAAGGTTTATAAAAGGCAGGTATATTAAGATGTTTAATTCTGTGGAGAATATTGCCCATGCTTTTGTATCCTATTACATGAAAGGGATAAGCATCTTTGATGTGTATAAGGCTGTGGAAGAGGTAAAGATCCAAGATATTAATAGCCGCTTTGAAGAGCATTTTAATAATCCAGTTATATCTATTATCAATCCTATAAGTGCCAAATAAGGCACTTTTTTTTTTACAGAATATCGTAAATTACGAAATGAAGTTCAATGTTACGAATTGAAGTTTTTATATGCTTTTATTGAAGGATTTTTGACTTTATTATAGAATATTATTATGTGAGTGGTGTAAAGTGGTGCAAAGTGGAGCAAATATGAAGGGTTTGTGATGATCATGTTTTTTGGCGAGTATCAGCATACCATGGACCCCAAAGGCCGTGTGATTTTACCGTCTAAGTTCAGGGAGGAATTGGGCGATAGTTTTATAATCACAAAAGGTCTTGATGAATGTCTTTTTGTATATTCTAAAAGCGAATGGGAGAGAATAGAACAGAAGTTGCGAGAATTACCACTCAATAGAAAAGATGCCAGGGCTTTTATGCGATTTTTTTTCGCGGGGGCATCTCAGTGTGAAGTGGATAAACAGGGCAGGGTGCTGATACCCCAAAATCTGAGAGAGTATGCATCGTTAAAAAAAGATTTGATGATAATAGGCGTTTCTACAAGAGTGGAAATATGGAGCCTGGAAAAGTGGCAAAAATATATAAATGATACAGGTGCTTTGTTTGAAGAAATCGCAGAAAATTTAGACGATCTGGAAATATAGGTGATTATATGGATTTTAGACATGTTCCAATAATGCTAAATGAAGTCATTGATGCGCTCAACCTGCAACAGGGCAGTGTAATAGTTGACGCTACGATAGGCGGTGCCGGACATTCATCGGAAATCATAAAGCGCATATTGCCAGGAGGGCTTTTGATAGGGATTGATCAGGATGAAGATGCAATAATGGCCTCGCAACAAAGGCTTGGCCCATACAGCCCAAATGTCGTAATAAAAAAAGCAAATTTTTCGGACATAAAAAAGGTATTGTCGAGTTTGGGGATTTCACGGGTGGATGGCATACTGGCAGATATCGGGGTTTCATCGCATCAATTAGACGAAGCACATAGGGGTTTCTCATATATGCATGATGCACCACTGGATATGAGGATGGATAGAAGCTCAAAAGTTACAGCGGAAGTGCTGGTAAACACACTTTCCAAAAGTGATCTGGAGAAAATTATAAGGGAATATGGGGAAGAGCGTTGGGCTTCGAGAATTTCAGAATTTATAGTGAGAGAAAGGCAACAAAAACCAATTAAGACCACCGGGCAACTTGTTGATATCATCAAAGCGGCGATTCCAGCCAGGAGTAGGCGGGAAGGGCCTCATCCTGCTAAAAGGACCTTTCAGGCGTTGAGGATTGCGGTAAACGATGAACTTAATAACCTGGAAAATGCAATATGGGATTTTATCGACGTTTTAAGGCCAGGAGGAAGGCTGGCTATAATAACTTTTCATTCACTGGAAGACAGGATCGTAAAAACAGCGTTTAAAAATGCTGAAAATCCATGCATATGTCCCAAGGACTTTCCTGTATGTATATGTAACAGGAAACCATTGATAAAAATCATCACTAAGAAACCTATAATACCTTCGGAAGAGGAGCAACAGGATAATCCCAGGAGTCGAAGCGCTAAACTTCGCGTTGCCGAGAAACTGTAATAATTCACATAAGAGGTGAATAAATTTGTTTATAGAGCAAAGGTCCTATTATGAGGTATGGGAACAAAAAGAGCAAGTTAAACAACATAAGAAAAAACCTAAATCTCGTAAAAAGTTAAAGCAACTTATTGAGATAGCATTGGTTCTTGCTGTTGGCATTATAATAACATCTTGTTATGCGACTATTGCGAAGATGAGCTATATAAATGAAAGCTTATCCAAGCAGTATAGTCAAATAGAAGCACAAAATAAAGAACTTAAACTGCAGCTTGCCCGTTCGAAAAATCTACAGCGGATTGAATATATAGCTGTGAACAAATTAGGTATGGTAAAGCCTGATGAAACGCAAATTGTTTATGTAAAGGTTCCAAAGGTCAACAAAAAAGCAAATTGAGGTGGTTCCTTAGTGAAAGTCGGTATATTGGCCAAGAGACGCCTTGTACTGATGTTATTGATAGTAGTATTGATAACATCAGCTTTAAGCGTAAGACTTGGCTATATACAGATGATAAAAGGACCGACTTACACAAAGATGGCTAAGGATCAATGGACACTGGATGTAATGGTAGCTCCAAAGCGTGGTACCATATACGACCGAAATGGAAATGAACTGGCAGTCAGCGTTACGGCTGGTAAAGTGTCAGCAATACCCAGGGAGATAAGGGATCCACATGGAACCGCTCAAGTACTATCAAAATTATTGGAGCTTAAAGAAGATGAGGTTTATAAAAAGCTTACCCAAAATGTACAGGAGGTGCTTTTGAAGCGTCGGGTATCTGAGGACATCGTAAAAAAATTAAGAGAATTAAAATTGCCAGGAATAGAAATATCTAACGATACAAAAAGGTATTATCCCGAAGGTCGTTTGCTTTCCCATGTGCTTGGTTTTACTGGTGCAGATAACCAGGGTTTGGATGGCGTTGAATTGATATATGACAAGTATTTAAAGGGCATTCCAGGATATATATCATTGCCCATTGATGCTTTGGGTAGAAAGATTGATGATCAGTTGACGCAGTATAACAAGCCCAAAGATGGTTTCAGTATCGTATTGACTATTGATGAGAATATACAAAAGTTTACTGAGAAGGCTCTAGAAGATGCATATACAGTAAATAAACCTGCAAAGGGGATAACGGCTATAGTTATGGAACCCAATACCGGAGAAATATTGGCGCTGGCTAACAAGCCTGATTATGATCCTAACAATCCATTCGAGGGCGATCAAAACAGCTTGTTTAAAAAATGGAGAGATAAAGCTATTTCAGATACCTATGAACCAGGATCGGTTTTTAAGACCATAACTGCAGCGGCGGCACTGGATTCTGGCTATGTAAAACCTGATGATAGATTTTATGATAGGGGATTTGTTACTGTAGCGGGGCATCAAATAAAATGTTGGGCATGGTATGCACCACATGGTTCTGAAACATTTGTTGAAGGCGTGCAGAATTCCTGCAATGTGGTATTTGTGGAAACGGCCCAGAAGATGGGCTCACCTGTATTTTACAAATATATCAACGCTTTTGGATTTGGCAAACCCACAAATATCAGTCTACCTGGTGAAGCCACCGGAATTGTAACTCCATTATCGAAAGTTGGACCTGTAGAGCTTGCTACCATATCTTTTGGTCAGGGTATATCGGTCACTCCTCTTCAGATGATAGATGCATTGTCTGCTATTGCTAATGGAGGAAATCTCATGCAACCCATGCTAGTTAAGTATATAAAAGATCCTGATAGCGGTAAAATCATAAAGGAGTTTAAGCCAAATGTTGTAAGAAGAGTTATATCCTCTGAGACTTCCAGAGAGATGAGGGAAATATTAGAAAGCGTGGTATCCAAGGGAACAGGTAAAAAATCATATATACCGGGTTACAGAGTTGCGGGCAAAACGGGAACGACAGAAAAATATGTACCTGGTAAGTATGTGGCTTCTTTTGCAGGTTTTGCACCAGCAGATGATCCCAAGATAGCTGTCATTGTCATGATCGATGAGCCTACAGGAGAAGGACATATGGGTGGTGCTATTGCTGCACCTGTGGTGAAAAGTATTATTGAAGATTCTTTAAAATACCTTGGAGTGAAACCAAGGTATACTCCAGAGGAGAGTAAAGAACTAGTAAGAGGCGATATCGTTATTCCAGATTTTACAGGTATGAAGGTTGAAGATGCTAAAGTTAAAGTTATAGAGTCAAAATTGACGTATAAAGTGGATGGAATAGGTGATGTTGTTTTAGATCAATCGCCAAAACCTGGCGCTTATGCGAAAGAGGGTTCAACAATATTTTTGTACGCGTCGAAAGACATCGATTCAATTGTAATTACCATACCAGATCTCATAGGTAAAACATTGAGGGAAGCATTGAGTGAACTCAACAGCCATGGTTTGAAGGTTAGTATAAGCGGTGATGGTATTGTGGTTGCCCAAGACCCACCGGCAGGTGTTCAGGTTAAAAGAGGTACGATTGTACATCTGACATTAAAACAACAACAACAGCCCATTGGACCTTAATTTTGAACAATCTTGAACAAGTAGTAATTTGTACCATATGTTTATATTCCACAGGATATGTGCTATACTTTATATAATAATAATGTTACTAAAAGATCTAGGTATAAAGGGGATATAACATGATCTTGAGGGAATTATTAGATGGGGTTGATGTCATATCAGACTATAATGGTCAGATAGACATAAAGGGAATAAAATATGATTCCAGGAAAGTTACATCAGGCGATGCTTTTTTGTGTATAAAAGGTTTTAGTGTTGATGGCCACAGATTTGCACAGGAAGCAGTTGAAAATGGGGCATCGGTGGTAATAGCTCAGGATGATGTAGCTGTGGACGGTGCGGAAGTTGTGATGGTAAGGGATACAAGAATTGCAATGGCTAGAATTGCAGCTAATTTTTATGGTCATCCTTCAAAAGATTTTGTCCTGATAGGTGTTACTGGTACTAATGGTAAAACAACTGTTACCAATATTATAAGATGGGTCTTACGAAACCTTGGCTATAGCGTAGGGCTTATAGGTACTATTAATATAGCTATGGATGATGAAGAGATTCCATCAATTCACACTACCCCTGAATCTGTAGATTTGCAGCGGATTTTCAAAGAAATGAAGGATCGGGGTGCCCATTATGTGGTTATGGAAGTTTCTTCCCATTCACTGGCACTTCATAGGGTAGATCAATGTGATTTTGATGTAGCTGTATTTACTAATTTAACTCAAGATCATCTGGATTTTCACAAGACAATGGAAGAGTATATGAAAGCAAAAATGAGGTTATTTAAGATGACAAAAAAGAGCATTGTAAATGTGGATGATGATTATAGCGATTTTTTTGTCCAGCAGGCTAATAAACCATTGTATACATATGGTATAAATGGTGGGGATTTCAGGGCCAGGAATGTAGTGATGACTAACGGAGTGGAATTTGACCTTTATCACAGCGGTTTTATCACACCTATAAAATTTCCCATCCCGGGGAAGTTCAGTGTTTATAATGCGTTGGCTGCTATAGCGACTTTGAGCGCTTTAGGATTTCCTGTACCGAATATAGCTGAATCTTTAAGCACATTTCCCGGAGTGAAAGGCAGGTGTGAGCTGGTGAATTGTGGTACACCTTATAAGGTTGTGATTGACTATGCTCACACTCCGGATGGACTTGAAAATATATTGAAGTCGGTAAGGGAGTTTACGATAAATAGATTGATAGTCGTTTTTGGGTGTGGCGGGGATAGGGATAAAGCTAAAAGACCTAAGATGGGCGAGATTGCCATTCGATATGCCGATTATACCATAATTACTACGGATAATCCACGTTCTGAAGATCCCCAGGCTATTATATCTGACATATTAAAAGGCATAAACGGGAATGAAGACAAATATAAAGTGATAGTCGATAGAAAAGAGGCTATAAAGTATGCACTTGGCATGGCAAAAGAAGGCGATGTAGTGTTATTGGCTGGTAAGGGCCATGAAACTTATCAAATATTAAGGGATAAGACCATACCTTTTGATGAAAGAGAAATTGTAAAAAGTATAGTTGGAGGAAAAAATGTTTAGCATTGATGATATTTTAAGTGCAACAGGTGGAAAGCTGGTTTGTGGTACAAAAAATGTAAATATAACGGGCATTACCACTGACTCTAGAACGGTAAAAAATGGCGATTTATTTATACCTTTGAAAGGACAAAATTTTGATGGTCATGATTTTATATGGCAGGCTTTAGAGAATGGTGCAGTAGCGGTTATGAGTTCTAAAGATCTTGCTCTTGAAACTTCAAAAGTGGTCATCAAGGTTGATGATACTCTCGTAGCTCTTCAACGAATTGCTGAATATCATAGAAGGCGGTTTGATAGGTTGAAAGTTATAGGAGTAACAGGCAGCACAGGTAAAACCACCACAAAAGAGATGATATCATGTATACTGAGCCAAAAATACAATATTTTAAAAACCAAGGGAAATTATAACAACCAGATAGGTCTTCCGTTAACCATACTAAACTTAAAACCAGAGCATGATATAGCAGTACTGGAAATGGGTATGAGTTCTTTTGGCGAGATAAGAAATTTAAAAAATATTGCAAAACCCGATATAGCTGTATATACCAATATAGGCATTTCACATATTGAGAAATTGGGTTCTAGGGAAAATATACTGAGAGCTAAACTGGAGATGATTGAGGACTTTACTGAGGATGATTATGTGGTCTTAAATGCCGACGATGATATGCTTTTGAAGGCAAAGGAAAACATGCATAGCCGTGTTATAACGTATGGAGTTGATAGAGGGGATATAAGAGCCTTTGGGATCGAGCAAAGGGATAAACTGCATTTCAATGTAAAGTTTCCTGGCGCAGATGATGGTGTTTTAAATGTAGAAATAGATACCTATGGCAAGCACAATGTGTACAATGCTCTGGCTGCTATAGCGGTGGGGTTTATATACAAGCTTGATGCCACTGATATAATCACAGGGTTGAGAGATTATAGACCCGAAAAAATGAGGTTAAATATTGTGAAAACCAAGGACCTCATTATAATAGATGACGCTTATAACGCCAGTCCTGATTCTATGAAAGCGGCTATTGATGTACTTCACGATATAGGAAAAGATGGGTTCAAAACCATTGCTGTATTGGGTGATATGAAGGAGCTGGGCGATTATTCTTATATAGCTCATCGAGATGTAGGAAAGTATGTACATCAAAAAGGCATTGATATATTGGTATCCGTTGGCAGATTCGCAGGATATATAGCTGATGGGGCTTTAGAATGCGGAATGGAACCTGAAAGGATATATAAAGCAGACGACAATAGAGAAGCGATTGAATTACTCAAGAAGATTTTAAAGAAGGGTGATGTTATATTGGTAAAAGGGTCAAGGGCTATGATGATGGAAGAAATTACAAGCTTCTTAAGGAGAGAAGAGATATGCGAATATTTACCCAATTGATTATAGTAACGATTACGTCGTTTGTAATAAGCCTGTTAACCGGACCTCTGATAATACCTACGCTGAGGGCATTGAAATTCGGTCAGACAGAAAGAGATGATGGGCCTAAATCGCATCTAGCTAAAAATGGTACACCTACTATGGGCGGTATTATTTTTATGGTTGGTATTATTATTTCTAGTTTGATATTTATCCCTGTAAATAAAGACAAACTGGTTTTGCTCCTTGTGACCCTTGGTTTTGGCTTAATTGGCTTCATTGATGACTTACTAAAAGTAGTATTTAAACGGTCTTTAGGACTTAAAGCCCGATCAAAATTGGTGTTACAGTTCATTATGGCTGCTTTGTTAGCATATTACGCTTATCGACATCCCGGTGTAGGTACAAAATTATATATTCCTTTTAGCAAAGACATGGTAGATCTGGGTAATATGTTTATACCATTTACCATTTTTGTAGTGGTAGGGACTGTAAACAGCGTTAATATAACTGATGGACTTGATGGGCTGGCCAGTGGTATAACATTTATAATTTCTGCTTTTTTTGCAGTGGTTTCCATGGGAATGAATAATTTGCCCGTAGCTCTTTTTTCTGGGAGTGTAACAGGAGCCACGCTGGCTTTTTTGCGGTATAATTCCTATCCAGCTCAGGTATTTATGGGTGATACTGGTGCGTTTTTGCTGGGAGGGGCGCTTTCGGCTATAGCGGTTTTAACAAGGTTACAGCTTTTATTGCCCATTGTAGGGTTAATATTTGTGGTTGAGGCTCTTTCAGTGATTATTCAGGTATCATCGTTCAGGCTGACAGGAAAGAGGGTTTTTAAGATGAGTCCGATTCATCATCACTTTGAGCTATCGGGTTGGCATGAAACTAAAGTCGTTCACGTGTTTTGGATTGTTACGTTAATGCTTGTTGTATTATCTTTTATACTGATGACATTATGAAATGGAGAAGATGCAAAATGGAGATAAAAGATAAAAAAATTCTAGTAGTAGGTTTGGCAAAAAGTGGTATAGCTGTTGCAGAAGTACTGAGCGAATTGGGAGCCCATGTAGTAGTAAATGATATAAAATCTTACGAACAGCTTCAAAATTCATTAAAACCACTGGAAGGATTGAAGATAGAATATCAACTGGGTAAACCAACAGAGGAACTGGTAGAATATGTAGACATGATAGTGGTAAGTCCGGGAGTTCCATTGGATCAACCTTTTTACGGAAAGGCTTTGAGTTTGGGAAAAGAAGTTATTGGAGAGGTAGAGCTGGCTTACAGGCTGAGTAGTTCGCCATTTATTGCTATCACGGGAACCAATGGCAAAACTACGACAACGACATTGACATATGAGATTTTTAAAAACGCTGGGCAGGATGCAAGATTAGCCGGAAATATCGGAATTCCAATTATAAGACAGGTGAGAAGTGCGCAACCCAATACAGTTATAGTGGCAGAAATAAGCAGTTTTCAGCTGGAAACGGCATACGAATTTAAGCCCAGGATATCGGCAATACTCAATATAACACCGGATCATTTAAATAGACATAAGACGTTTGACAATTATGTTGATGCTAAAGCCCGTATATTTATGAATCAGGCTGAAGGTGATTATCTTGTTTTAAACTACGATAACAATGTGACGAGGGAATTGTCTAAAAGAGCTCATTGCGATGTGGTCTATTTTAGCAGAAATACCATATTAGAAAAAGGCATATATGTAAAAGATGGATACATGTTAGAAAACCTTGACGGTAGAGAAAAAGTTATAATACCTGTAGAAGATATATATATTCCAGGAAAGCACAATTTAGAAAATGCATTGGCAGCTTGTGCTATAGCGCGTTTGTGGGGTATAAGTACGGAGTATATTGCTGACACATTGAGATCATTTAAAGGCGTTGAACACAGGATAGAGTATGTGGCGACCATTGATGGTGTAAAATATTATAATGACTCAAAAGGCACCAATACGGATGCTGCTATAAAGGCTATAGAAGCCTTGAACTACCCACTTGTGCTTATAGCAGGAGGATATGATAAAGGTGAAGACTTTACTCCTTTTATTAAGTCTTTTAATGGGAAAGTGAAAGCACTGATATTATTGGGAGCTACCGCAGAAAAGATAGAGAAATGTGCAAGGGAGCAGAATTTCAATGCCATATACAGGGTTAAAGACATGGAAGAAGCGGTGCGAAAAGCAAAAGAACTGGCAAAAGAAGGTTATGCTGTTTTGTTGTCACCAGCATGCGCTAGCTGGGATATGTACGATAATTATGAACAAAGGGGCAAAATTTTCAAGGAGGTTGTAATGTCATTAGGAGGATAATATATGAAAAATAAACCTGTGGATTTTAACCTGCTGTTATTTACGATGTTGTTAGTAGCTATTGGATTGGTTATGGTTTTTAGTGCCAGTTCTGTTATGGCTATGTTCAGGATGAATGATTCTTACTATTTTCTCAAGAGACAATTTTTGTGGGCAACCATGGGTTTTTTTGCCATGGTCTATATGATGAATTTTGATTATCACTACCTTGAAAAGTATAAACGACATTTATTTGTTATCAGCATAATCCTTCTGGGTTTAGTGTTTGTACCTGGGATAGGTATAAATATCAAGGGTGCAAGCCGATGGATTGGATATGGTAATTTAAGCATTCAACCATCAGAGATAGCTAAAATTGCTTTGATCGTTTGTCTTGCAAGTAATATATCCCAAAAACAGGATAGGATAAAATCATTTTTTAAAGGTGTAGTACCTAATTTGATTATAGTAGGAATATTTTTTGTACTAATAGCTCTTGAACCAAATATGAGTACTGCTGGGATTATAGCTATTGTAGGGCTTGTAATAATCTATGTAGGGGGTGCAAAGCTGTCCAATATCTTAAGCTTGATAGGATTAGGCGGTGTGTTAGGAGGAATAATGATCTTTGCAGAACAGTACCGAATGAACAGGGTTTTGGCCTTTTTGGATCCATGGAAAGATATGCAGGGTAAGGGGTATCAGGTTGTTCAATCGCTCTATGCTTTAGGATCTGGGGGCATATTTGGAGTTGGATTAGGCAGGAGCAGGCAGAAACTTTTTTATATCCCAGAACCCCAGAATGACTTTATATTTTCAATACTTGGTGAGGAACTGGGTTTTATAGGGGCTCTTTTTGTAATAACTCTTTTCCTGCTATTTATCATAAGAGGATTGAGGATAGCGGCAAAGGCTCCAGACCTTTTTGGGTGCCTTCTGGCTGTAGGCATTACATCGCTTATAGGAGTACAGTTTTTGTTGAACATAGCCGTCGTTACAGCTAGTATGCCACCTACAGGTGTGCCGTTACCATTTATTAGTTACGGTGGATCGTCTTTGGTATTTACCATGGCTCAGGTAGGCATACTCTTGAATATCTCCAGGTACGCTGATAGCGATAAGGGCTAACAAAGGCAGGGATAGGGTAAATGCAAAAAAAAATACTGAAAATTGTGTTTGTAATTATTTTATTATCAGTGTCTGTTTACATTATCCTTGGTTCAGATTATTTCAAAATAAAAGAGATAAGGGTGGAAGGGAATAAACGCGTACCGACAGGTGAAATAATTAAGTTGTCTGGTGTAAAAGTTGGTGATTTGATTTTTCAGGTAGATAAAAAAGACATAATACGAAGATTAAAAAGCATTCGATACGTGAAAAATGCTGTTGTGAAATTGAAGATGCCAGATAAAATGATTTTACACATTGTTGAAAGAATTCCAGTAGGATTAGTACCATATTATGGCTCTTTTTTAAAAATAGATGATGAAGGTGTGGTACTGGAAGTAACTAAGAACAACGACAACAAATTGCCTGTTTTATACGGTGTTAAGTTAAAAGAAACGTCGTTGGAGCAGAAAGTAAAACCTGAAAATTCTGTTATTTTTAAACAAGCACTGCAGGTATTAAAGTCATTAGATGAGATGCATATGACCAATTTGATAAATGAAGTGGAAATTAACGGGTCTACGATTGTAATGAAAGCCCGTCCAGATATAGAGGTGAAAGTTGGACAAGCAGATGACCTTTACTACAAACTTAATTTTTTGAAAGTGATATTAAATGATTTACAAAATAAAGGTTACAAAAGTGGAACGATAGATTTAAGCGTGAAAAATCCAACATTTACACCTAATTTGATAAAGGAGAGGTAGTTATGCTTAAAAAAGCAGTTGGACAGGTATCAATAGCTTTTGTCTTGTTTTTATTAGGACTTATGATCTCATTACAATATAAAACGATTCAGTATGGCGGAAGTAATGTAAATGTACAGAGAATTGAAGAACTTACATCTCAAATAAAAAAATTAGAAAGTGATAAAAAAGGACTTGCAAATCAAGTAAATGCGCTTCAAAACAAATTGGCTGATTATGAAAATGCTGCTTCTAAAGTCAATGCTGTTGCAAATGCTCTTAAAGAGGATAATGAAAAGTATAAGCTGATGGCAGGGCTGGAAGCAGTACACGGCCCTGGAGTTATAGTGACGCTTAATGATAGCACAAAACAGATACAACCGGGAGACAATGCCAATAACTATATAATTCACGATACTGATCTATTACAAGTACTTAATGAATTAAGGGCGGCAGGTGCAGAGGCATTGTCGATAAATGAAGAGCGAATAATAGCGACGACAGAAGTAAGATGTGTGGGCCCTACGGTTGATGTAAATAATAGCAGATTCGCTGCTCCTTTTGTGATAAAAGCTATAGGCAATCCGCAAACGCTTCAGGCGGCTCTGGAGTTAAAAGGCGGGATTGTAGAGGCATTACGTTATTGGGGAATACAGGTAAACATAAAAACGTCCAACGATATAACCATTCCGGCCTATAACGGTGTCATACAGTTTAAATATTCAAAACCCTTACAGGCACAGGATAAGGGAGGTGGCCAGTGATGTGGGCTTTCCTGGGGGTATTGGTAGGTATAATTGCAGGTATTTTTCTTCCGTATAAAATACCTGTAGCGTATTCATCGTATACGGCCGTGGCAATATTAGCTGCATTAGATACAGTTTTTGGGGGCCTTAAAGCGTACCTCGAAGGAAATTTTAATACCCAAATATTTATATCAGGTTTTTTTGGTAATGCGCTTTTAGCAGGTTTATTAGCGTATATAGGTGATTTGTTGGGGGTACCAATTTATCTTGCAGCTATATTTGCTTTTGGAACCAGATTATTTAATAACTTCGCTACAATTAGAAGATATGTTATCAAGAAAGGACATTAAAAAAGAGGAAATCTGGCATTTTTGTTGAATTATTATATTATACTTAGGGGGTTAAAACATGCGTGAAACTGATTCTAATGTAGTTCTTGGATTAGATATAGGAACATCAAAAATATGTGCAGTTGCTGGACAACGCAATAGAAATGGGGAAACCCGCATTGTGGGCGTGGGATTAAGTTCTTGTAAAGGTATAAAACGAGGTGTTGTCGTAGATATAGATTCTACGGTAAAAAGCATAAATGAAGCGGTAAATCAAGTAAGGCAGATGTCCAATATGGATTTTGAGGAGGTAAACATAAGCATTGTTGGTGGACACGCTTCATTGGTAGAAAATAAGGGAGTTATTGCTGTTTCGAGAGATGATAGAGAAATAACAGAAGAAGATGTGAACAGAGTACTCCAGGCGGCAAAAGTTGTTGCATTGCCTTCAGATAGGGAAATAATTGATATAATTCCCCAACAGTATATTGTAGATGGCTATGATGGCATAAAAGATCCTGTTGGAATGATTGGGGTAAGGCTCGAGGTTGATGCCAAAATAATTACAGGCAATATTACATCAGTAGAAAACTTGGTGAGGAGTGTAAATAAAGCTGGACTAAAAGTTAAAAAGATAATCCTGGAGCCTTTGGCCACTGCTGAGATATTACTAACTCGAGATGAAAAGGAATTGGGTGTTGCCCTCGTAGATGTGGGAGCTGGGAAAACAAGTGTTTCTATATTTAAAAATGGACATCTTATCGATACTTACCTGCTGCCAATTGGTGGAGAACATATAACCAATGATATAGCCCAGGGTTTTAAGATATCGATACAGGAAGCCGAGCAAATAAAGATAAAGTATGGTTGCGCAGGCGTGTTTTATGTAAAAGAAGATGAAACAATAAAGTTGCCATCTGTTGGCAATAACGTGCCAAAAGAAATATCCAGAGTTGACCTTGCCTATATAATGGAAGCTAGAATACAGGAAATTCTGCTTATGATAAACAAGGTTATTACAGAAGCTGGTTACAGAGATGAGATCACGTCGGGTATTGTACTCACAGGAGGCGGTATAGCTTTTATTCCAGGATGCCTGGAGTATGCTGTTGAAGTAATAGGTATGCCTATAAGAGTTGATTATCCTAAGATAATAGGTGTTGCTTCGCCTATCTACTCTGTTGCTACTGGGATAGTGGAATATATACTCAAAAATACAAAATATAAACCAGAGAAAAAAGAAACTGTAGCGAATAAAAATATAAGACATAATTATTTTATTAATAAGCTTAAGGAAATATTCAGCGATTTTTTTTAATATAGTACTTGGCTGTTTTTTATAATCGATTTTGATGTAAAAAACAGTGTAGGAAAATCAATATTTAATATAGGGGAGAGAGGAGTTTTTATGATAGAATTCGATGTTGATATGGAACAGTTTGCTCATATAAAAGTAGTAGGTGTTGGCGGCGGTGGAAATAATGCTGTCAACAGGATGATAACAGAAGGACTTAAGGGTGTTGAATTTATAGCTATTAATACTGATAAACAAGCACTGTATTTATCAAAGGCCACGCACAAGATTCAAATCGGAGAGAAACTGACAAAAGGGTTAGGTGCAGGTGCTAATCCAGAAATAGGAAAGAAGGCTGCGGAAGAAAGTGCAGATGAGATTTCGCAGGCGATTAAGGGAGCAGATATGGTATTTGTAACAGCGGGTATGGGTGGAGGAACCGGTACAGGGGCAGCGCCAATAGTTGCGCAGATAGCCAAAGAACTTGGAATATTAACCGTAGGTGTGGTGACGAAGCCATTTACGTTTGAAGGTAGAAAGCGTATGAAACATGCAGAAGAAGGGATAAACGCGTTAAAACAAAAGGTGGACACCCTTGTGACAATTCCTAATGATCGCCTGTTGCAGATCGTAGAAAAAAAGACCAGTATGGTAGAAGCGTTTAAGATTGCCGACGATGTATTAAGACAGGGTGTACAGGGTATATCTGATTTAATCGCGGTACCTGGACTGGTCAACTTGGATTTTGCAGATGTAAAGACTATCATGATGGAGACGGGTTTGGCCCATATGGGGATAGGCATAGCCAGTGGTGAAAATAGAGCCAAAGAGGCTGCCAAGCAAGCTATTCAAAGCCCATTGTTGGAAACATCAATAGAGGGAGCCAAAGGAGTGCTTTTAAATATAACGGGTGGTCCAAACCTCAGCCTTTTTGAGGTCAATGAAGCAGCTGAATTTATATACGAAGCAGCAGACCCTGACGCTAATATTATATTTGGAGCAGTGATAGACGAAAACCTACAAGATGAAATAAAAATAACCGTCATAGCGACAGGTTTCGAAAAAAAAGGTACTACAGAAACTGTTGCGAAAAAAACTGAAAATCTACAGGGAACTGCAAGTAAGCAGAATGTACACGTTGATGTGGAAAGTATAGACCTGGACAGATTAGATATACCTGCATTCTTACGAACGCATAATAAAAGATGAGCAGTTTTTGTAAAAAAACTGCTATTTTTTTTACCGAGTAAATGCCATAATTTTACATATTTTTTAATTAAAGTGTGATAAAATATTCGTAATAAAAAATGAGGTTAAAGCATAAATAAAATATAAGGATCCATAGATCCGTGAACTGGAGGTAGGTTATGTATATAGATTTACTCTTTATAGAGAACTTGCTGATGAATTACATTATATTGGTATTGACAGCCAAATTAGGTAAGTTTGATTTTAAAGGGTACAAACTATTGATAGCATCTGCAGCTGGTTCACTATATGTTATAATAATGTATTTACCTCATATGGGATTTATGCGAGATTTTACAGCTAAAGTAATGCTTTCTATGTTAATGGTTATCATTGCTTTTACACCGGCGAAGATAAAGTTTTTTTTTCAAGAAATTATTGTATTTTATATGGTGGCGTTTATATTTGGTGGAGCATCAATTGCCATATATTATCTAATAGGAGATAAACAAGTTATAAGAAATGGTATGTACTATTCGGCAATGGGTGTTGCTTTTGTCGTAGTAGCCATTAAATTAGGTTTAAATTATATACACGGTAAAATAAACAAAAATAAATTAAACATATCTTTAAAAGTTACAATAGAAGGAAAATCTAATGAAATGATAGGCCTGGTGGATACAGGTAATAGTCTGTATGAACCGCTTTCTCACTGGCCTGTGATCATTGTAGAGTTTAAAAAGATAAAAGAGCTTTTGCCTGATAGTATTAGAGAATTATATCTAAAAGGACTTGACATGGATCTTGGTTCACTTACTGTGGCTTTAGCCAATACAAATTGGGGATCAAGGGTGAGGATGATACCATTTTCATCATTGGGTAGAGAAAATGGTATGCTTTTAGGTTTTAAACCAGATAGCGTTCTAATAAAAGGCACTGAAGAAAAAGAGGTAAAAAACGTAATAGTTGCTATTTACAATAATTCACTGTCTAAAAACCAAGAATATGGAGCCCTTCTTCACCCAGATATATTGTGAACATGAAATATCAAGAAAAGATTGAAAATATTGAGGAAATTGAAGGAGGAGTAATTATGAGAACCTGGCATAAAATCAAATGGGATTTAAAACTTTTTATTATCAAATTGCTGGACCGATGGGATTTAAGAGAAAAAGGAATATTTTATATAGGCGGTAGTGAAGCTCTTCCACCTCCTCTTAGCAATGACGAAGAAGAATATCTGATGGTGAGGCTTAAAAATGGAGATAGTGCAGCGAAAACCGTCCTGATAGAGCGAAATTTGCGTTTAGTGGTGTATATAGCCAGGAAATTTGAAAATACAGGTGTGGGTGTGGAAGACCTGATATCTATAGGTACCATAGGTCTCATAAAAGCTGTAAATACTTTTGATCCTTTTAAGAATATAAAACTGGCTACGTACGCGTCTAGGTGCATAGAAAACGAGATATTAATGTATTTAAGGAGAAACAGCAAATCAAAATTGGAAGTATCCTTTGATGAACCGCTAAACGTAGATTGGGATGGCAATGAATTGTTGCTGTCTGATGTACTTGGAACTGATGCAGAAATAGTATCTCGAAATGTGGAAGAGGATGTAGATAGACAGTTGTTGAATATGGCCATAAAGAAGTTATCAGATAAAGAAAAAAAGATTATAAAGTTGCGTTTTGGTATAAATGGTGAAACGGAGAGGACCCAAAAGGAGGTTGCTGATATGCTGGGTATTTCTCAATCGTACATATCCAGATTAGAAAAACGCATAATAAAAAGGTTAAGAAAAGAAATAAGTAAAATGGCTTGAAGAGAATAAAAAGAACCTCCCGAGGCAATAATTTTTTATAGATGAGACGGGAGGGAACTATATGCTTAATAACAAAGTCGAAATATGTGGAGTAAACACGTCAAAACTTCCTGTGTTAAAAAGTAGCGAGATGAAGGAGTTACTTTTGAAATTAAAAAACGGTGACAAAGAAGCAAGAGAAAAATTTATATATGGCAACTTGAGACTGGTGTTGAGTGTTATTCAAAGATTTAATAATAGAGGCGAACACGTCGATGATTTGTTTCAAGTGGGATGTATAGGCCTAATTAAGGCTATCGATAACTTTGATTTGTCTCAAAATGTAAGGTTTTCTACTTATGCTGTTCCGATGATAATAGGAGAAATAAGAAGGTATTTAAGAGATAATAATTCCATAAGGGTTAGCAGGTCACTTAGGGATATAGCGTATAAAGCATTGCAGGCAAGGGATAGGCTCATCGCTAAGAATGGAAGAGAACCAAACATATCTGAAATAGCAAAAGAACTGGAATTGCCAAGAGAAGAAGTTGTATTTGCACTGGATGCTATACAAGAACCTGTATCTCTTTTTGAACCTATCTATCATGACGGCGGTGATGCTATTTACGTCATGGATCAGGTGGGAGATTACAAAAATAATGATGAGAATTGGCTTGAAAATATATCTTTAAGTGAAGCATTAAATAAATTAAATGAGCGCGAAAGACATATTCTAAATTTAAGATTTTTTGAGGGCAAAACTCAAATGGAGGTGGCAGAAGAGATAGGTATATCTCAAGCTCAGGTTTCTAGATTAGAAAAATCTGCACTTGCACATATGAGAAAATATATTTGAGTTCGACTATATGTCGAACTATTTTTCATATAATTTTATATAATAAAGAGGGAGTGAATAAAAATGGTGAGCACGACGGATTTAAGTCAGAAAGAAGTAGTTAATGTATTAGACGGTAGACGATTGGGATTTATAAGCGATATAGAGATAAATTTAGAAGAGGGGAGGATAGAAGCTCTCGTATTGCCAGGACAGGCAAAATTTTTAGGGTTTTTCGGTAAGGAGAATGAAAAAGTTATTCCCTGGAGTGATGTAAAAAAAATAGGCCGTGATGTTATACTTGTGCAATATGATGGGCCTGGTATTATCGAAAAGAATGATGATTCAGAATTTTAATGTTGTGCTATGCACAACATTTATTATATAATTAAGAAGGACAGGGGGGTGTAAGGTGAAGTGTCCATATTGTGGTTATGCTGAGACGAAAGTTATCGATTCAAGGCCTATTGAAGATAATACGGCCATAAGGAGAAGGCGTGAATGTATGCGGTGCCAGAGGCGGTTTACAACCTATGAGAAGATTGAGGACATGCCTGTTATGGTCATTAAAAAAGATGGGTCAAGACAGCCTTTTGATAAAACTAAAATACTGGCAGGTATATTGAAAGCATGTGAAAAACGACCTATATCTATTGACGTTTTGCGGAACTTTGTAGATGATATAGAGAGGCAGGTATATGAAAGCGTAGATAAAGAAATCACCAGTTCGCAGATAGGTGAGATAGTTATGGAAAAATTGATTCATCTCGACCAGGTGGCGTATGTCAGATTTGCATCGGTCTATAAAGACTTTAAAGATGTACACAGTTTTATGAACGAATTAAAAAAACTTATGGATAAATGGGAAGGGGAAACCTTTAATGCAACAAAAAATACTTGTGGTTGAGGATGAAATACACATAATAGAATTGCTCAAGTACAACATAGAAATGGCAGGTTATCAATTGATTTATACCGAAAATGGCAAAGATGGCATTGATGTTTGCATAGAACAACACCCTGATCTAGTAATATTAGATCTTATGTTGCCAGATATAGATGGTTTTGAAGTATGCAAAATATTAAAGAGAGATGATAGGACGAAAAATATACCTGTTATTATACTCACAGCTAAAGGAGAGGAGTTTGATAAGGTCCTGGGTCTGGAATTAGGTGCAGATGACTATATCACGAAGCCATTTAGCGTAAGGGAGTTGATGGCCAGGATAAAAGCAGTATTAAGGCGTTTTAAAGTTGATGAAAAGTCCGAACAAAAAGACGATGATCAGCCAATAGTTGTAAGGGATATAACGATATTACCTGATAAATTCCAGGTATTTAAAAATGGTATTCCTATAGAATTGACTTTAAAGGAATTTGAGCTTTTGAAGTTGCTGGCAGAAAACAAAGATAAGGTGTTAGCCAGAAATCTTTTGCTTGATAAAATATGGGGATACGAATATGTAGGAGAAACCAGAACAGTAGATGTCCATATAAGGCATTTAAGAAAAAAGCTAGGTGACGAAAATGTCTATCCGCCTTACATTGAAACCGTTAGGGGAATCGGGTACAAACTTAACAGCAAAGGTGAATAAAAATGCAAAAAAAGCTTTTTACTACGTATATAATTTTAGTGCTGTTGGGAGTAGGTACGACGAGCTTTTTTTTTCTGGGCACCATGTCTAAATGGCACATGCAAAATATAGTAGTGTATATGCTTTTATCGCTGCTGTTGGGTTCAAGCATTGCCATATTATTGGGGCTTAGATTTTTAAAGAAAATAATTCGGCCGATTTATGAAATAACGGAGATAGCTGAAGACATATCAAATGGCAAAATAACAAAATCTATTAATGAAGACTATGAAGATGAAATAGGAATGCTGGCAAGGGCAATAAAAAAGATGACAGAAACGTTGAATCTGACCATTAACGAATTACACGATAGAAATGCCAAATTGGAAGCAGTATTGACGAGTATTATTAATGGTGTGATTGCTATAGATAATGAGGAAAAAGTGTTATTGATAAATCACGCTGCCGCTAAGACACTGGCAGTGGATACTGAACATGCCATAGGTAAACACATTTTAGAACTGGTCAGAAGCAGTAAAATGCACGATATTATCGATGACATATTGAAGAACAAAAAATACTACGAAACTGAAATAGAGTTATTTTATCCGGAATACAGGTTTATAAAGATTTATACCAATCCTATCAGGATCCCTGTATTATCTAATGGTAGATTTGGTGAAGGAGATAAGAATATAGGTCTTGTCATCGTTTTAAATGATGTGACAGAGATAAAGAAGCTTGAAAAGATGAGGAGTGAATTCGCAGCAAATGTTTCTCACGAGTTGAGAACACCTTTGACCTCGATAAAAGGTTTTGTAGAGACTTTAAGAGAAGGGGCACTGGAGGACAAGGAGACGGCTGATAAATTTCTGGAGATTATCGAGCTTGAGACAGAGAGGCTATCGAGGCTTATTAATGATATATTGACATTGTCAGAAATAGAAGGGTTAAAGGGGGATATAAAACTTGCTCCAGAAAAAATAAAGGATATTGTTGAAGAAGTTATATATATGTTAAAAAATCAGGCGAAAGAGAAAAATATTACGGTGACGTATGTTATAGAACCTATTGATTTAGTTATGAAGACGAATAAAGACAGGATAAAACAGATGCTTCTAAATTTAGTAGAGAATGGCATAAAATATACCGGCATAGGAGGACATGTGGATATAAAGGTCTACGCTGAAGGCAAAAATGTGACGTTTTCTGTTAAGGATGACGGTATAGGTATTCCAAAGGAACATATACCAAGGTTATTCGAGAGATTTTATCGGGTAGATAAAAGCAGATCCAGAAAACTTGGAGGTACGGGTTTAGGGTTGGCTATAGTAAAGCATATTGTAAATTCATTTAATGGAACAATAACTGTAAACAGCGAGGTCGGGAAAGGTACAGAATTTATAATTAATTTACCACGAACGAGAGATTACGAAAATTAACATATACTTAACGTAGACTTAACCTGGAGTTAACAAACCTGTTTTTAAAAGTTGTTAATATTATTTTGAGTATAGACTATTAAATAAAGGAGTAAAACCATGGAAAAAAATAAGATAAAGAACGTGTTAGGGAGAAATTTCACTTTAATTTGTGCTATTCTTATGATTATTGTTACAATCTCTATTATTTATTTTATAGCTTCTCAGGGACTTTTAACATTTATACGCAATAAGGTATCGCTTTCGGAGTTTTTGTTCTCATCAAAATGGAATCCAGGTGCTTCAAAAGCTGAAGGAGGACCTCAGGTTGGCGCATTGGCTTTTATACTTGGTTCATTGGCAGTATCGTTATCTGCTCTAATTATAAGTGCGCCTATGAGTGTGTCTGTTGCTGTTTTTATGGTAGAAATATCTCCGCCCTATATGCGTAATTTTTTGCAATCTATAATAGAATTGTTTGCAGGGATACCTTCGGTAGTATACGGCTGGATTGGCTTAAGTGTCCTGGTACCATTTATAAGAAATCATATTGGAGGTCTGGGTTTTAGCTTATTGGCCGGTACAATTGTCCTTGCTGTAATGATTTTTCCAACTATAACAACTGTATCATCAGATAGCTTAAGGTCGTTGCAAAACGAGCTTAAAGAAGCATCATATGCCCTTGGTGCTACGAGATGGCAGACCATAAGAAAGGTGTTGCTACCTGCAGCACTACCCGGTATTTTGACAGGTATTGTACTGGGTTTAGCCAGGGCTTTTGGTGAAGCATTAGCTGTACAAATGGTGATAGGAAATGCGGTTCGTATACCGGACTCTTTTCTTGCACCCATGCATACTATGACGAGTATTTTGACCATGGATATGGGAAACACTGTGAGCGGTTCGCTGTGGAATAATGCTCTTTGGTCAATTGCGCTTTTACTGCTTTTGTTCTCTTTTACGTTTATAATAATAATAAGGTTAATAGGAAGAAGGGGACAACATAGATGAATTCCAGGATAAATGACAGGATAGCGACAGTATTTTTTACTGCGATTGCAGTTTTTGTTATATTGCTTTTATTTTCCATAGTAGGTTATATACTGTATAATGGATTAGGCGTTATCGACTGGCATTTTTTAACTGCGCCTCCGGCTTTTATGAAGGCGGGTGGGGGTGTTGCACCGCAGTTATTTAACTCTTTGCTGCTTTTAGTTGTTTCTATGATTATAACAGTTCCCATAGGACTGGGTGCTGGTATTTATCTGGCAGAATTTGCGAAACCTAATTTAATAACGAATGCTATACGAATTAGCATAGAATCATTAGCGTCACTGCCATCTATTGTGGTAGGTCTTTTTGGATTAATAGTATTTGTGAATATGATGGGATGGGGATTTTCTATAGTTTCTGGTGCATTTGCGCTGGCAGTATTAAATCTACCTGTTATGACTAGAATTTCTGAGGATGCTATAAGAAGTGTAAAAAATGAGTTAAGAGAAGCGAGCCTTGCATTGGGTGCCACAGAGTGGCAAACTATAACGCGCGTTTTGTTAAAAGCAGCATTGCCTTCTCTTGTCACGGGCATAATACTTACAGCAGCGAGAGTGTTCGGCGAAGCGGCTGCATTGCTTTATACAGCAGGTATGAGCACTCCTATACTTGATTTTCGAAACTGGAACCCAGCCGCGATTAATTCGCCTTTAAGATTGTTCAGACCTGGGGAGACACTAGCTGTATATATATGGAAGATTAATTCTGAAGGACTGGCGCCTGATGCCAGAAGGATTGCCAACGGCGCATCGGCGGTTTTAGTTATATGTGTCCTTTTGTTTAACTTGATTTCAAGGTGGTTGGGGAAAGTCATATATAGGAAAATAACTGGTGACTGAGTTGTAAATATATGCTATAATAATAGCGAGTTCTGAAAGGGGAAAACATATGAATAAAGTAGATATAGAAAATTTAAATCTTTTTTATGGAGACTTTCAGGCGTTAAAAAATGTAGAAATTCATGTAAAAGAGAATACGGTCATGGCATTGATAGGTCCCTCAGGCTGTGGCAAATCTACTTTCTTAAGAGTTATAAACAGGATGAATGACCTTATCCCTGGGGTTAAGATAACGGGTAGTATAAAGCTGGATAATGTTGATATTTATAATAATTTTGATGTTTTAGAGTTAAGAAAGCGCGTAGGTATGGTATTCCAAAAACCCAATCCTTTTCCTATGTCAGTTTACGACAATGTGGCTTACGGACCCAGGATACATGGAATAAAAAATAAAAAGAAGCTGGATGAAATTGTGGAGAAAAGCCTTAGAGCCGCGGCATTATGGGATGAGGTGAAAGATAGACTCAATAAATCTGCTATGGGACTTTCAGGGGGACAACAACAAAGGCTGTGTATTGCACGTACTCTTGCCATTGAACCTGAGGTTATTCTTATGGATGAACCTACATCAGCATTGGATCCGATTTCTACTGCAAAAATTGAGGATTTAATTGATACGCTGAAGAAAAAATATACCATTATAATTGTAACCCATAATATGCAGCAAGCGGGCAGAATTTCCGATTTCACTTCATTTTTCTTAAACGGGGAAGTGATCGAGAGCGGACCAACGGATGAGTTATTTTATAGGCCAAAGGATAAGCGTACAGAGGACTATATTACAGGTCGATTCGGATAATAAGGAGATGATATAATTGACTGCCAGAACACATTTTGATCAGGAATTAGAAAAAGTACATCTTCATATTCTTAAAATGGGTAGTATGGTAGAAGAAGCAATAGATAAAGCAATAGAGGCTTTGGTAAAACAGGACGAGGAGATGGCTGATGCTGTTATAGATGGTGATGATAAAATTGATGAAATGGAAGTTTTCATCGAAAATGAATGCGTAAGGCTGATCGCCACACAACAGCCTATAGCTAGGGATTTGAGGATTATTTTTACAGCTATTAAACTTATAACGGATCTTGAACGTATAGCGGATCACGCGGTGGATATTGCAAAGAACACAAAAAGGCTTGTAAATGAAGTTTATATTAAACCGTTGATAGATATACCGAGGATTGCGGATATAGTAAAGCACATGTTGAGAGATGCTCTTACATCTTATATAAACACGGATGTAGATCTGGCTATGCGCACATGTAAATTAGATGACGAAGTAGATGGCTTACACGCACAAATTTATAGAGAACTTATAGCTTTAATGTTAGAAGATCCTAGAAATATAAAACAGGCTACGCACTTCTTGTTTATAAGTAGTTATCTGGAGCGCGTAGCAGATCACGCTACAAATATATGTGAATGGGTTATATTTGTAGAGACAGGTGAGCATAAGGATTTAAATGCTTGATTTTTTAAGCAGTCCATCAAAAATGATGGACTGCTATTTTTGTATATATTATGTGCCCAAAGGGCAACATATTTGTAGAAAAGCAAATGAGAGGTGAATAATATGCCACTTGGGTACATTTTGTTAATGATTGTCGGTGTTTTAGTAATTTTTGGATTTGCCCACAGGGTTTTAGATAGGATGGGTTTGTCTGATAAAGGAGCATTAATAGTCATTATTGCCATGATATTAGGCTCTTTTATTCCAGATATACCACTAGGCAGATTAATTTCCATTAACATTGGAGGAGCTATAATACCGATAGCACTTTGCATATATTTGATAGTTAGAGCAGATGAGCCCAAAGAGAAGATACGCGCGGTGATATCGTCACTGGTTACAGGTGTAGCGGTTTTTATTGTAGCGAAGATTATACCTAATGAACCCGAGGCCATGATTATTGAACCAATGTTTATTTATGGTGTAATCGGAGGTATCGTAGCGTATCTTTTTGGTCGTTCACGCAGGTCGTCGTTTATAGGGGGTATTTTGGGGATAATTATAAATGATATAATCCAGCTGGCAGTGAATTTATCAAAGGGTATAATTCAACCTATTGTGCTGGGTGGGGCAGGTTTTTTGGATGCCATTGTCCTTTCTGGTTTGATTTCTGTTATGTTAGCTGAATTTGTTGGTGAAATAAGAGAAAGACTTCAGGGAGGTACTGCTAAAAAGGATTTACAATATGAAGGTGGAGGTTTTACAAGCAGTATAGGATTGGATGATGAAAGTAATGCTGAACGGGCGAATAGCAAGAATCAAGATAAATATGATTTAGATTTTGAGGAGAGTAGAGATGATGTAGTTGATGATAACAGTATCGTAAGGATAACAATAGAAAGAGGTGAGAACGGTGAGAGAGTTCAAAACAAAGACAATAATGAATAAAGTCTTTATTATGCTGTTATTTTTCATCTGTTTAATTCCTTATAATGTCTTCGCTGATAATATGGATAAAAAAGGATATTATACTGTTTATCAAGAAGGCACGAATAGAATTATATTTAGAATATCATGGGATCTCAATAAAGGAGATAATTATTTAAGCAGTGATAATAAATATTACGAAATAACGCGTGTAGATAAAAGCGCCAAAAAAGCTTATGCTAAATTTGTAAAAAATGTGACATTGCCTGAAATAGATGAAAGGATATCCCAGGTAAATTTTGTTAATATACCAAAAGTAATAGGCATATATTCAACCCACAGTGATGAATCTTATATTCCATCTGATGGAACTTCAAGTATAAATGGCCATGGAGGGATTTACGATGTAGATAGGGCGTTAGCATCATCACTTAAAAAGAAGGGGATAAAGGTTTTATATGATAGGACATTGCATCTTCCCCATGATGCTTATGCTTATTCTCGTTCCAGAAGAACAGCTCTTAGATTGTTAAAAAATGGTGCCGGTGCTATTTTAGATATACACAGGGATGCAGCGCCTAAAGAAGACTATATAAGGACTATAAAAGGAAAACCGGCAACAGGTGTAAGGCTTGTAGTTGGAAAAGCCAGCACCAATAGGTCTGCTAATGAGCAATTAGCGTATAAGATGAAAGCCATAGCTGATAAGATGAGTCCAGGACTTGTTAAAGATGTCTTTTTTGGGTCTGGAGATTATAATCAGGGCCTTACTCCACATTCAATATTGTTAGAATTTGGTACAGATACGCATACCAAAGAAAGAGCCATAAAATCAGCAGATATGTATGCAGATATAATAGCAACAGCATTCTTTGGAGATGCCTATAAAAAACCTACAGGAGTAGGGAATATAACCAGGACAACACCGTCTGAGAGGCGAGCAACGGGATCTGGTATATTGATGGCATTTGTAATAGCAGCAGTTGCGGTAGTCGGCTTTGCACTGATTAGTATGGGGTATGGAAAGGAGTTGAGCTCTAAATTGTCAAAATTTGTTAAAGAAGAGTTTTCAAATTATATAGGTAAAACCAGAAAGGGAAATAATAAAGATAAGAGGTAGATTGCTTATTGAAGATTATATATACAAGCTATCACGGAACTTATTCCTCGCTTTTAATGGCCATACTACACGTATATAAGTGGCGTTCTTTGCCGGAGTATAGTAAAATATTCCCCATACCTCTCTTTTGCGAATTGAGTTATGGGGACTTATTATATATAGGTATGGATGATAAATTAGACGAGATTTACGTTTTAGGTTGCAGGAGACTACATGATAATATAAAAAATTCATTATTGGGTGTTCAAAAGATCTTTAAACTGGATTATGATAGGTTGGTTTTTGTAGATACACAGAATTTAGAAGATAAAATAGATATGTTTGTTATGAAATTAATTCATCTGGGAATAGGTAAAGAAATGTTTAAGCGTTATTTATATAATAAATTTAGAGAAAAACTTAAAAATGGTGAAGCATATGATTATAATTTATAGCTGCTATGGAAGTGCTCACAGTTCAGTGGTGGCTGCGGCGATACATGTTGGCATGCTTCCAGTAGATAGAATTCCGGGTTATAGCGAAATTGTATCGATACCACATTATGACAGGACGGATTCAGAGCTAATAGGGATTCCGTTTTTTATGGGAGTAGACTGCTACGGCAATCATGTGTATATCGTTGGTATGAAAAATGGCAAAAAATTGGTTAAAGACATAATATATCAATACCTTAAAAGTTATGGCATCGAAGAACAGCTCCTCATAGTTGATGCGTTGAAAACTATAGGGATGGTTACTAAAATAGGGGGATTTATATCTAGAAAATTACACTTGATAAAAATCGGCAGGCCGTTGACCGTTTGGGGAATAAGGAAAAATTATAATAAATTTATTAAGTTAGTCCAGGATACGAAAAATAGGGTCTTGACTAAATCAATTTAATACCTGATAATAATTTATAGGTGATATATGTTGAAAGAAAATTTGATAATAGATATAGCGAAAAATAGTATTGCGGAAAAGATAGGGATACAACCCGGTGATAAACTTCTGGCTATCAATCAGTCGATTGTTAAAGATGTTTTAGACTATATGTTTCTTGTAACTGATGAGGAAATTACCCTTGATGTAAAAAAAAGCGATGGGCGTATTGTAAGGTATAAAATATCAAAAGATTACGATGATGATTTGGGTTTAATATTTGAGGATGGGCTTATGGATAAGCCCCGTGTATGCAAAAATAAATGCATGTTTTGCTTTGTGGATCAAATGCCTAAGAATATGAGGAAAAGCCTATATGTTAAAGATGATGATTACAGGCTCTCTTTCTTATATGGAAATTTTATAACATTGACCAATGTCAGCGAAAAGGAAATTCGTCGCATCATAAATATGAAGTTAAGTCCATTATATGTTTCAGTTCACGCTACCGATGATAATGTAAGAGTTGCGCTAATGGCAAATCCCAAAGCGAAGGGTATAATGGATAAGTTAACTACCCTGGTGAATGGTGGAATAAACTTACATTGTCAGCTGGTAATGGTCAGGGGCGTCAATGACGGGAAGGTATTGGACAGGAGTATAGAGGATCTTGTCAGTCTTTTTCCAGGCGTTATTTCCATTGCCGCGGTTCCTGTGGGATTGACGGCTTATAGAGAGGGTCTAGCTCCTATAACGCCGTGGGATGGGCCTTCGTCGCGAGAGATAATAGAACAGATAGAAGGTTGGGGCAAAAGACTTAAAGAGCAGTTTGGAACTCCTCTTGTATACGCATCGGATGAATTTTATGTTATGGCTGATAGAGAAGTACCCGATGCAGAGTATTACGAGGGATTTCCGCAAATAGAGAATGGAGTTGGTTTAATAGCAAAATTAAAAGATGAGTTTTATAGCTCATTGAGCAAATATAGAGGTATTACGCCTAAATCTAAGAAAGTATCAATAGCCACGGGTATCTCTGCATATAAATTTATAAAATCGTTGGCTAATCAGATTATGGATAATTTTGAAATAGAAATAGCTGTATATGCTATAAAAAATAATTTTTTTGGTCCCTCAGTAACGGTTGCAGGACTTTTAACAGGGAGTGATTTAATAAGTCAACTAAAAGATAAGGATTTAGGGCAGCGTTTGATTATTCCTGATGTCATGCTAAAAGAAGGTGAGGATATTTTTTTGGACGATAAGACGCTTGATGATGTAAAAGATGCATTAGGGGTTGAAGTTGTTGTATCAGCTGTTAATGGTGAAGATTTAATAAAAAAAGTAATAGGGGAGATATAAATGCCGAGACCAATTGTTGCTATTGTAGGAAGGCCTAATGTAGGAAAATCTACGTTGTTTAATAGACTTGCTGGGAGCAGGATTGCGATTATAGAAGATAAACCTGGTGTTACAAGGGATAGATTATATCATACCTGCGAATGGTCTGGTAAAGTTTTTACTATTGTGGATACTGGCGGTCTTGAGCCTGATTCAAAGGACGAGCTATTTCAGCAGATGCAAAGACAAACTCAGGTAGCTATAGATACGTCTGATGTTATCGTTTTTGTCGTCGATGGAAGAGAGGGAATTACCCCTTCGGATTGGCAAATTGCCGATATGCTGCGAAAATCAAATAAACCCGTTATTCTCGCGTGTAATAAGGTGGACAACAACAAGTTGAGAGAAAATTCGTATGAATTTTATGAGTTAGGGTTTGAAGATGTGTACATGATTTCAGCTATTAATGGCCTGGGAACAGGCGATTTGCTTGACGCTATCGTCAAATATTTGCCTGATCGAGAAGAATTTGTATATGAAGAAGATACGATAAAAGTAGCTGTTATCGGAAGGCCTAATGCTGGCAAGTCTTCTATAATTAATAGGGTGCTGGGCGAAGAGAGAGTGATAGTCAGCGACATGCCAGGCACTACGAGGGATGCTATAGATACTCCATTTGAAGTAGAGGGCAAAAAGTATGTTTTTATTGATACAGCGGGGATAAGGCGCAAGAGTAGAATAGATGAATCAATAGAATATTATAGTGTGTTAAGGGCACTGTCGGCCATTGAGAGGGCTGATGTATGCCTTATGGTTATAGATAGTTATGAAGGAATTGCAGAGCAGGATGCAAAAATAGCAGGATACGCTCATGAGCAAGGTAAAGGTATCATCATTGTTATGAACAAGTGGGATAAAGTAGAAAAAAATGATAGGACTATGGATGAGTATAAAAAAATAATAAGGTATAGGCTTGACTTTATTGATTATGCTCCGATTTTATTTGTATCCGCGAAGACCGGTCAGAGGGTGCAGAGAATTATTGAAACAATAGATAGAGTGGCGGCGGAGAGGTCCAAGCGGCTTGCAACAGGAGTATTAAATGACATGCTAAATGAGGTTATTGCGACAAATCCTCTTCCCTCTATAAAAGGCAAACCGATAAAAATTTATTATGGCACACAGGTTTCTATAAAACCACCAACTTTTGTATTTTTTTCAAATTATCCTGACGAGATTCATTTCTCTTACACTCGCTTTCTGGAAAATCAGCTGCGGCGCCTGTTTGGTTTTGAGGGGACACCGTTGAGAATTAAGTTTAAAAAACAAGGCGAATCGTAAGGAAAGGGGAAATAAGCAATGAATGTATTGCTGATAATCATTGCTTTGATATCATCGTATGTTATTGGAGGATTTAATTCGGCGTATTACATTGGAAAGCTATGGGGAATCGATGATATAAGAAAATACGGTAGTGGCAATCCTGGTACGACTAATGTATTAAGGATTCTAGGCAAAACAGCGGCTTTGTTAACATTGTTATTTGATGTGGCAAAAGGAGTGGTAGCGGTATTATTAGGGTTGCTTTTATTTAAAAGCTCAGGAGTTGCGATTTTATGCGGTATTGCTGTAATATTAGGGCATAATTACCCTATACAATTAGGTTTTAAAGGTGGTAAGGGGATTGCTACAAGTATAGGCGTGATTTTTTTGCTCAGTCCTGTTGCCGCAATATATTCTCTTCTAATAGGAATTATTGTGATCATTATAACAAAGTACGTATCATTGGGATCTATTGTTGGTTCGATTTTATTTCCGATTTTTGTTGCTATTTTTCATGGTTCGTGGCAATATGTCCTGTTTGGCGTGGTGATGGCATTGATGGCTGTTTATAGGCACAGGGCAAACATAGGTCGCCTGATTAGCGGGACTGAATCTAAGATAAAATTGTATTAAAAATTAGGCAAAGAATAAGCGTGTAATAAATTCCGACCTGCTCTAATATATATGTACTGTTAGAACTATGTATCATAAGATGGATATAATGTATAGAGGAGGTCGGAGCCAATGGAGTTTGACGTTTATAAGGATATAGCCGAACGCACTGACGGAGATATATATATTGGGGTTATCGGACCTATACGAACTGGTAAATCTACTTTTGTCAAGCGGTTTATGGAGCAACTGGTTATCCCTCATATAGATAATGCTTACAAACGTGAAAGAGCGAAAGATGAATTACCTCAAAGCGCAGCGGGTAAAACTGTAATGACTGTAGAACCAAAATTTGTTCCCAATGAGGCGGTGGAAATCAATATAGCGGAAAATACCAGGTTCAGGGTGAGGATGATAGATAGTGTTGGTTACCTCGTGAGAGGGGCTCTCGGGTATATGGAAGGGGAAAAACCAAGGATGGTAAAGACTCCCTGGTTTGATGAAGACATACCTTTTGAAAAAGCAGCAGAGTTGGGGACGCGAAAGATTATAACAGAGCATTCTACTATAGGTATACTTGTTACAACTGATGGCAGTATAACAGAGATACCGAGAGAAAATTATGTTGAAGCAGAAGAACGTGTTGTAAAGGAGTTAAAAGACATAAACAAGCCTTTTATAATTATTTTAAATACTATAAAGCCTAATGAACAGGATACTAAAAATTTAAGAGATATACTGCAGGAAAAATATAACGTACCTGTAATGATCCTTGATGTGATGAAAATGGATTCTGACGACATAAAAAATATCCTTCAAAAGGTTTTATTCGAGTTTCCGATCAGGGAAATCAACTTTAATCTGCCTAAATGGGTTGATGTACTGGAAAATGAGCATTGGTTAAAAAGCGATATAATGGAAAGGGTTAAAGAGACGGTAAAGGATATGTACAAGATACGGGATGTAAATGATTACATCCATATGCTGGGAGACTGCGAGCATATACAGGAATGGTCACTGGATAATATAAATCTAGGTGAAGGGATTATCAATGTGACGTTAAAGCCTGTTGAAGGTCTGTATTTTAAGATATTAAGCGAGGTCTCAGGGTATGAGATCAAAGGCGATTATCAGCTGATAAATCTCTTGAGGGATTTAGCTTATACCAAAAAAGAATATGATAGATTGTCTGATGCCCTTGAAGAAGTTAGAAATAGAGGCTATGGTGTAGTTATGCCGTCGCCAGATGAGATAAAACTGGAGGAACCACAGATCATAAAGCAAGGTGGTAGATTCGGAGTCAGGTTAAAGGCCAGTGCTCCATCATTGCATATTATGAGGGTGGATTTGCAGACGGAGATATCCCCTATAGTTGGCACAGAAAAGCAGAGTGAAGAGTTTGCCAATTACCTGATGCAGCAGTTTGAAAATGACCCCAAGAAAATATGGGAAGCTAATCTTTTTGGCAAGTCCCTTGATGATCTTGTAAAGGAAGAAATGAAAAGTAAATTGACAAATATGCCAGAAGAAGTTCAGGAAAAGTTAAAAACGACCTTACAAAGAATAGTAAACGAAGGCGGCGGAGGAATACTTTTTGTTATCTTATAAAAGAAATACTTGATTTTTTTACGATTGTGTTTTATAATATCCTCTGTAAATGATCTGGGTGTAGCGCAGGTGGTAGCGCGCCATCTTGGGGTGGTGGAGGTCGCGAGTTCGAGTCTCGCCACTCAGACCAACAAAAACTATCTTCGCGGAAGAAGATAGTTTTTTTATTTTACATTTTATTATTTTTTTGCTAAAATGATATTGTGGTGTGATATATGAAGAAAAAAATAAGAGCACTGTTTATATTTGCAACCGTTGTTATTTTGGCTTATTTTATATTAAAATTTCAATTTAATGCTCCTAAGATCGGTGTCATAACCTATGGCAGGATTGAGGAACATTTTTATGTAGATGCCCACGTATTTTATGATCAGGAAATAATAAATGCTCCTATTGGGGGTAGACTTATAAAATATGGAAGAGATGGAGAAAGAGTTAGTAAAGGTAGTGTTGTAGCGAGAATTGATGATAGTGAAGCGCATATTTATAGAGAAAAGATAAAGGATATCGATAAGCAAATAGACCAGATGAAAAATATGGATAAAGGTGTATTTACAGCTGATATTGCTAAAATAAACAACATGATTGACGAAAATTTAAATAGATTGCAGGATGCGATTAAGAAGGGCGATACTAAAAGTATTGAAAAATATAAGCAGGATATCCAGGAATTAAACGATAAAAAAAGCCGGATTACAAAAGTTTCTGGGGTGGATGTTGATCAAGTAATACAGCTTTTGAGGCAAAAAGATGAGATTATGTCCGTGTTAGACAAAAAATCAGTTGAATTGATGGCTACAAAGCCTGGATTATTACATTATATTTCAAATAGACAGGATGTTTCAGCAGGGCAGCCTGTTGTAGGACTTATAGATAATTATAAATGGTACATAAGTATTGATACAAATAGAAACGTTTTTAAACCGGGGGATTCGGTCAGTGTAGAGTTTTCTGATTATGGCGTTCCCGTGAAATTTTATGTATCTAGTGTTAAAAGAGAAAAGTCTACATATCATGTGGTATTATATACCACGTATTATGTTAAGGATTTTTATAAAAAATCTACTGAGAGGGTAAAAATTATTTTAAATGATGCTGAGGGCCTGAAGATTCCCGAATCGGCCCTTACAGAAAAAGAAGGGAAAATTGGCGTTTATGTACTGAGGGAGAAACCGGTGTTTTGCCCTGTAAAAGTTATAGCATCATATGGAGGATATGCTATAATAGAAAATCAAGAAGGTAACAATGCTCTTAAGGCTTATGATAAGGTAATTATTTACCGGCGAGGTGAAAATAGTGAGCATAAAAGATAACATAGAGCTAATAAGGCACCGTATCGCTGATGCATGTAAAAGGGTTGGAAGAAATCCTTCTGATATTATTTTAATGGCTGTGACTAAAACTATTTCACCGGATAAGATAAAAGAAGCAATAGCAGAAGGTATTGAAGTGATTGGAGAAAATAGGGTTCAAGAAATAGTGCAAAAATACGATGCCATAGGCGATAAGGTGAAATGGCATATGATAGGTCATTTACAGGTAAATAAAGTTAAATACATAATCGACAAGGTAGAACTTATTCATTCGCTCGACTCTGTAAAGCTTGCCCAGGAGATAAACAAAAGAGCAAAATCTATAGGTAAAAAGCAAAACGTACTTATAGAAATTAATATAGCTGGTGAAGAGACCAAATTTGGGATAAGGCCTGGTGAGCTAAAAAAATTTATAAAGGAATTAGAAATATTTGATAATTTGTGTGTACAGGGTTTGATGACTGTTGCGCCTATTGTTTCAGAGCCAGAAGAAGCAAGGCCTTATTTTAAACATATGAGACAACTTTATGATGAGCTGAAAGAAATGAAGTCGCCTATTGTAGATGCACGATACCTTTCTATGGGAATGACGGCTGATTATGTCGTAGCTATAGAAGAGGGATCTAATATAGTGAGGATTGGTACAGGTATATTCGGGCCGAGAAATTATAACAAAGAGGAGGATTAATGTGAATGTGATTGAAAAAATAATGTCGTACCTTGGCCTGGAAGAAAGTGAAGATGATGAAGAGCGCAGTGAAGACTATGAAAACAAAAATTATGAGCCATTTGTAAAGCAAAAACCTAAGGTAGTAAATATACATTCCAATTCACATATTAAAGTGATTATATCCAGGCCGGTTAGTTACGATGAAGTAACTATGATATGCGATGAGCTGAAAGCGCGCAAGCCTGTGATTGTAAACCTGCAGGATATGAAGCCAGATGAAGCGGAAAGGGTTTTGGATTTCCTGGCGGGAGCTGTTTATGCTCTCGAAGGTGTGGTAAAGAAGATTTCAAGCGGTATATTTTTGGTGGTGCCTAGTAATGTTGATATAGAAAATATTTTAGCAGGCGATAATTAAGAGCATATTTTAAAATATAGCGAGAATGGAGGAGACAGCTTGTTTAATTGGGTATTATATCAGACGGTGTCCATTTTTTTTGAAGTGCTAAATTGGGCTATTATTATAAGGGTATTGCTGTCATGGGTAAGGGTTGATTATCGCAATCCTGTTGTAAGGTTTATATACAACTTTACAGAACCGATATTAGCACCATTTAGAAATATGTTTATGCGCTCATCGATAGGTCATGGCATGATGGTGGACTTTTCACCGGTTATAGCGCTTTTAGTTATACAGTATATAGTAAGACCTATTGTAATGCATTTATTGTTATTAATTTAAACTAATAAAGTAAGGAGTTATGTTGATGTGGATGAGACTAGGTTTTTAGATATGATCAACTGGGTAAAGAAAAGGAAGCAGGAGAAGTCTACGGATTTTCTTGAGCCGCCTGTTCTGGCAAAGTTGATTAAAATGGTGGAAAAAGAAAGGGATGTACAGTTTTTATCCTCAGGAGGATATGAAGGAGCTGAAAGACAATTAGTGGTGCTATACCCGGATTTTTTGTCAGAAGATGAGATAGATGTTCCAATCGGTGCAATAGAAATTACGGCAGATTTCAAAAAAGAAAATATAACTCATAGGGATGTATTGGGTTCAATTATGGCTCTTGGTATAAAACGAGAGAAAGTTGGTGATATTTTAATTAATGATAATAGATGTCAAGCAATAATCAGAAAGGATATAATAAGTTATGTTACACATAATTTAACAAGGGTAGGAAAGGTAAACGTACATACAACAGAGATTGATATTAACGAGATTATGCCTGTTGAGAAAAAGATGAAGGAAATTGAAGCGGTGGTAGCTTCATTAAGATTGGATAGCATAGCAAGTGTAGCTTTTTCTACCTCCAGGACTAAGATGCAGGATTTTATAAAATCGGGTTTTGTCAGAGTAAATTGGGTGGAAGTATCGGATCCTGCTTATATAGTAAAAGAAGGAGATACCCTCTCGTTTAGAGGTCATGGAAGGGCTATTTTTGATAGCATAAAAGGAACCACGAAAAAGGATAGGATAGCTGTATCAATAAAAAAATACATATAGCCAGGGGGGATATGAGCATGTTAACACCTATGGATATTCACAACAAAGAATTTCGAAGGGCTTTTAGAGGTTACAATGAATTAGAGGTCAATGAATTTTTAGATGAAGTGATAGAAGACTATGAAAAGCTGTATAAAGAAAATTTGGAGTTAAAAGACCGTATAGGTCTTTTAAATGATAAACTTCAAAATTACATTGGGCTGGAGCAGACTTTGAATAATACACTGGTGATGGCTCAAAAAACTGCTGATGAAATGACTGCTAATGCAAAAGAAAAGGCAGAAAATATCATAAGAGAAGCTGAAGAGACAGCCAGAAGGATCATCGAAAAAGCCAATCAGGAAGTTATCGAGATCAAAAAGGAGTATGAAAATATAAAGAAACAGATGTTAGAGTTTAAATTAAAGTTTAAAACATTGTTAGAAGCGGAACTCAGGGTATTGACAGACGAGATGATTTTTGATAAAAGTAATAATAAAGAGAAATTCGATGATATAGAGGTTTCTAGGAGCAGTGATAGGACCGATACAATAGAATAGAGTCAAAGGCTATGAAAGAGAGAGTACACAATATTCGTGTCTTAAGAGAAATGGCGGCAGGTGCGAGCCATGACAGAATATTGTGGAAAATCACTCTGGAGCTGAGGGCTGAAATAGTAGTAAGCCTTTCCGGTTTTTGTACCGTTAAAGTTTATGAGTGATCATTCTTATGATAAAATGGGTGGTACCGCGGAGACTTTCGCCCCAGATGGCGAAAGTTTTTTTATATCCTATATATAATAATAAACGAGAAAGGAGAAGGTGGATGGACTATAACAAGACGTTAAATCTTCCAATGACAGATTTTCCGATGAAAGCTAATTTATCAAAAAAAGAACCGGAAATATTAAAGTATTGGGAAGAAATACATATCTATGAAAAGACGTTAAATAGGAGAGAGGGCGCTGACAAATTTATACTTCATGATGGCCCACCATATGCCAACGGCGATATACACCTGGGCCATACTTTAAACAAGGTGCTAAAAGATATTGTAGTTAAGTATATGACTATGAAGGGGTATGCTGCACCCTATGTACCAGGATGGGATACCCATGGTTTGCCAATTGAGCAGCAAGCAATAAAGAAATTGGGAATAAAAAGGCATGAGACATCTCCTGTTGAATTCAGGAAACTCTGTAGGGATTATGCTCTGAGTCAGGTAGAAAAGCAAAAAGAACAGTTTAAGAGATTGGGTATAAGGGGAGATTGGGAGCATCCTTATCTAACTTTGGATCCGCATTTTGAGGCAGAACAGATAAGAATATTTGGCGAGATGGCTAAAAAAGGGTATATATATAAGGGTTTAAAGCCTGTATACTGGTGTCCAACCTGTGAGACCGCATTGGCTGAAGCTGAAATAGAATACGCTGACCATAAATCTGATGCGATTTACGTAAAGTTTAGAGTTACCGATGATAAGGGACTATTTAAACCCTATGTCGAGAATTTAGACGATGTGTATTTTGTCATATGGACTACAACTACCTGGACCTTACCTGCAAATCTGGCCATATGTTTAAATCCTGAATTCGAATATTCATTAGTTAAATTTGGCGAAGAAGTTTATGTTCTGGCCCACGATATGATAGATATGGTAGTAAAAGATGCAGAGCTGCCACAGGAATATGAGATACTGGCCAATTTTAAAGGTAGAGATCTGGAAGGTATACAGACAAGACATCCCTTGATAGAGAGAAATTCAGTTATAATCTTAGGCGATCATGTTACTAACGATGCAGGTACAGGTTGTGTTCATACAGCTCCGGGACATGGCGAAGAAGACTTTATAGTGGGGATGAAATACGGCCTTGAAGTATTGAACCCTGTTGATGATAGAGGATACTTTACAGAAAAAGCTGGTAAATACGAAGGACTATACTATGAAAAAGCAAACAGTGTTATTCAAGAAGACCTGAAAAAAGTAAATGCCCTCCTGTTTAAAAATACCCTTAAACATTCATATCCTCATTGCTGGAGATGTAAAAACCCCATAATATTCAGGGCGACAGAACAGTGGTTTGCCTCTATAGATGGCTTTAGAGATGAGGCTTTGAAAGCTATAGACAGCGTAAGGTGGATACCTCAATGGGGTCAGGAGCGTATATCCAATATGATAAAAGATAGGCACGATTGGTGTATATCCAGGCAGAGGATCTGGGGTATTCCTATACCTATATTTTACTGTAAACAATGTGGAAAAGCCATCATAAATGATCGTACAATAGAAGCAGTAGCAAAATTGTTTGAAAAAAGAGGATCTGATGCCTGGTTTGAGATGGAGGCCAGTGAAATTCTGCCTGGAGATGTAAAATGCGAATGTGGCTCCAGAGATTTCAGAAAAGAGACAGATATCATGGATGTATGGTTTGATTCAGGGTCTAGCCACAGAGCTGTGCTTGAACATACTCCAGGACTCAGATGGCCTGCAGATCTATATTTGGAGGGAAGTGATCAGCACAGAGGATGGTTCCAGTCATCCCTTTTGACATCTGTAGCTACCAGGGGTATAGCACCATATAGGAGCGTATTGACTCATGGATTTGTGGTGGACGGGCAAGGGCGAAAAATGTCTAAATCTCTTGGCAATGGTATAGACCCCATGGAGGTTATAGAAAAATACGGCGCTGATGTGTTGAGGCTGTGGACGGTATCTGCTGATTATACCTCAGATATGAGAATATCTGAAAATATACTAAAACAGATGACAGAGGTTTATAGAAAAATAAGAAATACTGCCAGATTCATTTTGGGAAATTTATTTGATTTTAGATATGAGGAAAACAAGGTAGATTATGAAAATATGTATGAAATAGATAGATGGGCTCTTTTAAGGGTAAACAAGCTGGTAGAAAAAGTGACGGGGTTTTACGATAATTATGAGTTTTACTCTATATTCCATGCTATCCACAATTTTTGTGTTGTTGACATGAGTAATTTTTACCTTGATATAATTAAAGATCGATTGTATACCTATAAGCCAGATTCCACAGGTAGGCGTTCCGCTCAAACAGCGATATATATCATCCTGGATAAGCTCGTTAAAATGATCGCACCTATATTGACATTTACAGCAGAAGAGATATGGAAGTTTATGAGAGAAATAGGCCCGGATAAATATGAGAGTGTTCAGATGTGTGATTGGCCTGTCTATGAAGACAGATATAATGATGAAGAGCTGGAGAAAAGGTGGAACTTTTTGATATCGTTCAGGGACGAGGTTACGAAAGCATTGGAAGAGGCCAGAGTCAATAAAGTTATAGGTCATTCTTTAAACGCCCAGGTGGATATATATCCCGACGAAAGTGAATACGAATTGCTAAAGCGGTATGAAGATCAGTTATCAACAATATTTATCGTGTCAAAAGTGGTATTGCATCAGCCAATGGAAGGCACTGATAGAAAAGTGGTGGTTTCTACTGCCCCTGGAGAGAAATGTGAACGGTGTTGGATGTACAGCGAGACGGTAGGACAGAATCCAGAACATCCGACCATATGTGCACGCTGTGTAGAAAACATAAGTTGAAAGGGGTGACCGAAAATGATAGGAATTATTGGTGCTATGAGCATTGAAGTGCAGTTATTAATAGACCGCATGACAGATGTAAAAGAGATTAAAAAGGCCAGAATGGTTTTTTATAGCGGGAAACTGGAAGGAAAGGATGTAGCTGTGGTGAAATGCGGCGTTGGCAAGGTCAACGCCGCGGTATGTACCCAGGTTTTAATAGATGAATTTGATACGAAAGCAGTTATTAATACAGGAGTTGCAGGTGGGCTTTTACCTGAGTTAGAGGCGGGAGATGTGGTGGTATCCAGCGAGCTTATTGAACACGATATGGATGTGACAGCATTGGGTTATCGTCTGGGCCAGATTCCTGATATGGATGAAAGCGTCTTTAAAGCTGACAAGGGCTTGATAGACCTGGCAGTAAAATCCAGTAAAGAAGTTTTGAAAGACAAAAAAGTACTTGTTGGCCCTATAGTGTCAGGGGATCAGTTTATAAACAGTTCGGAGAAGGTAAATTTTTTAAAACGCGCATTTAATGGCTATGCCGTTGAAATGGAAGGCGCAGCGATTGCCCATTGTGCTTATTTAAATGCAGTACCTTTTGTGATTATAAGGGGTATTTCGGATAAGGCTGATGAAGAATCAAATATATCTTTTGAGGAATTTACGGATATGGCAGCCCATAATTCCAGTGAAATTGTGTGTAGGATGTTAAGATACTGGGAATAATATGTATAGGTGGGATATGTGAATAACGAAGAGCTTGCTAAATTTATAGAAAAAAAGCTTGATGACATGGGTATCGTGATGGAAAAATTAAAGCTTGTGGATTACATGGAATTGCTTCAGAGTCCGTGGCGACTTTTCTGGCTTAATTTCATAGGCGGAGTTTATAGGGGTCTTGGCATGGCAGTGGGTTTTACAATCCTGGGGGCTATCGTGATATATTTTTTACAAAAGTTAGTAACACTCAACATACCTGTAATAGGAAATGTGATAGCTCAGATTGTAAAAATAGTACAACAGAACTTATAAGTTCTTGCATGCTGCGCAGGGATTTTGTGTCCCTGCTTTTTTGTTTTTCGTATCCTGTTAAAGTATAAATATGAAGATTATAAGGCAATATAAAGCTGAGGTGATATAAGTTGGATATAGAATATTTTAAACACAAGCTTCTGGAATTAAAAGAGGACACTGAAAATAGATTAAAACACATGGATATTTATGACATAAACAAAGGACAGAGGGATGCTATTGAAGAACTTTCGCTATATGATAATCACCCTGGTGATATAGGTACGGAGACCTATGAGCAAGAAAAAAATTACGCGCTGGTAGCTCATGAAAAGCACATATTGAAAGAAATAAACGATGCTCTTGAAAGAATAGATAAAGGAAGTTATGGTATATGCAGACATTGTGGAAAACCTATTGAAGAGGAAAGACTTGATGCTCTACCTTATGCATCCTTATGTATAGAGTGCGAAAAACAAAATGAGGTTCATCTTCATGAGTTAGATTTATCAGGAAGACCCGTTGAAGAGGATGCCATTTCCCCTGGTTATGGATTTAACGATCGCTCTGTAAAAAGAGATACAGAGTTTGATGCAGAAGATTCATGGCAGGCTGTTGCCAGGTATTCTATACCTGACAGCGATCCTAGCTTTGGCACCGGGGACTATATTGGGGTACTGGATGATGAAGAAACGGGCATTGTGGAATCAGTGGAGCAAATAAGCAATGAAGAATACAGGGCTACTTTTTCTCCTGGCGAGAAGAAAGACAATGAGATGCGGAACCCTGCTGATATTATAGATGATGGGGGTGAATAAAGATTATTTTTTATCCCTGCTAATTTTTTCTCTTTTATAACGGAGGTAGAATATATATGTTCCTATAAATCTAAAAATACCTATAAAATTCATAGCGAAATAAATATTTGTAATTTTGTACAGCCATTCACCGATAATAGGTGAAGCAAACCCCGAGATACCCATCAACGTATTGTAATAGGCGATATACATGGTTTTGGATTTATCAGGCACTACTTCCAATAGGTTGTTAAATAGAGTTAAAGTCAAAGCAGCACCAAATATGCCTATAAATGCGTTAATTATCGTCAAAGTAATGAGTGAGTGAGCAGTTACAAAAAGTATAGGGTTTATAGCTATACCGGCAGCTGCTATTATAAGCACAAAGCTATTTCCATATTTTGATATAATCCTATTCCACATGGTAAATGAAAGTACGGATGTAATAGCTCCTGCAACATTTATTATAGCTAACCACAATTCATTGGCGTGAAGAAAGTCCACCTGATAGAAGAAAAACAGCGGCCAGCCCATTTGCCATGAGACATAATATATAAATGACGTAATGGTATATATTAAAAAACGCTTATTGGATTTTATATCTGCCCATTTAGGTAAGGTTGGTTTTTCAGCATTATCAGGTTTTGATGGAGGAGAATCGATTTTTGATAAAAAATGTATCTCCATCATCAAAAATAAAAAAGCCAGTATGCTGAAAGCCTGGTAGACGTAAATCCTCTGAGTATCCGTTTTTGGTAGGTTTGTGAGGATTTGGCCTGCCAGCAATGTCGTTATAAGACCTATTAATGTGGCGTATTTATTCCTTATGGCGAAGGCATAATTTCGCACTTTTCCTTTAAATACGTCTGAGAAAAATGACTGCCATGATGTATTAAATATGGAGCTGGGAACGCTCATAAGGCCTATCAATATGACGTAAATCCATGACTTTACGTTACTATCTATAAATGGGACCAGCGATATAAGTACGTAAAACAAACTGGTCATAAAGACCAACTTTATGGTAATCGATTTTTTTGATCTTGCTGACTCAATAAAGTAAGCACCCGGTATCAATACGAATATGCTGGCTAAAGCCGGCAGTGAATTTATAAGGGCTATCTGAAAATCGCTGGCTCCCAAATGTTTGCCAAACATCTGAACAAAAGGCTGAAAGATGTTAAAGGCAGCAATGGCAGCGACGCCATCTAATGCTATATAAAATACATTTTTGTGTTTGAACTGCATTTTTAATGGTTTAAAATTTCTTTTAAGCATAAGTACACCCCTTTATTAATATTATATTATTGATTTTATTATTTAGCAATTTAAATCTTTTTTGCGAAAAGTGGAGCAATTTCGAGAATAGGCGAGTAATTTTAAGAGAGAACGAGATATTTCCAAAAAAAAAAAAATATGGTTTATTTCGGCAATATTTGAGCTAAAATGGCATTTGAGAAAGTTGGCAAATGGTTATATATTAAAAGAGTAAATAAACTTAGACTAGAGAAAGGAAGTGATGCAAAATAAAAAGCGATTTCATAGGAAATGGGACATGAAGATTATTAATTGAATTAATAAGGGGGGTGATGTGTGGTGGTGAACGTTCAAAGATTACCGTACAGGAGGTTGAGATTTTCGAAGGAAACCAGGAGAAATTTAAAGGCGGGTCTATTATTTATTTCTCCGTGGTTGCTGGGCTTTATTATGTTTACGCTGTATCCGGTTATAGCTTCTTTTTACTACAGTTTTACAAGCTATGACGTTTTAACGCCTCCAAAATGGGTGGGTTTTTCTAATTACGCGCAGCTGTTTACAAAGGACAACCTTTTCTGGAAGTCACTTTATAATACGTTTTATTATACAATCTTTTCAGTACCTCTGAGCATGGTATTTGGGATAGCACTTGCAGCTCTGCTTAATATGAAAGTAAAAGGAATGGCGGTATATAGGACCATATACTATCTACCCACGATTGTCCCGGTTGTAGCTTCATCTGTGCTGTGGATGTGGATGTTAGATCCACAGATAGGGATAATTAATGGTATTCTTCAATCCCTAGGTATTCCGGGCCCAGGATGGTTGATAGACCCTAAGTGGTCCAAACCTGCCTTGATAATGATGAGCTTGTGGGGTGTGGGAGGCTCAATGCTCATATACCTTGCAGGCATGCAAGATGTACCGCAGGAGCTTTATGAATCCGTAGAAATCGATGGGGGTGTATGGTGGCACAAATTCAGATACATAACGTTACCAATGATAAGCCCTGTGATTTTCTTTAACCTTATAATGGGCATGATTGGAGCATTTCAGTATTTTACCCAGGCGTATGTTATGACACAGGGTGGACCTATGGATTCCACATTGTTTTACTCGTTGTATCTGTTCAACAACGCTTTCAGATATATGCACATGGGATATGCTTCAGCTCTTGCATGGATTTTGTTCGTTATAATATTGATTGCCACGTTAATTGTATTCAATAGTTCAGCTAGATGGGTTTATTACGGCGGTGCTAGATGATTTTATTATGATATTAAAGGGGGTAAAAAATTTATGTTTAAGAAACTTATAGCGGTTATATTGATAGCTGGTATGATTTTGAGCCTCACGGCGTGTGGGGGAGGAAGCTCGTCTAAGACTACCAGTGCTTCTAAGGCAGGCGAAAAAACTACCTCAGCAAATCAGGCTGCTAAAAAAGGTCAACCTGTAGAAATAACTTACTGGCATATGTGGACAAGTGACTGGCAAAAAGTCATAGAGAACATTGTTGACCAGTTCAACAAAACACATCCAGATATACACGTCAAACCGGTATCTATTCCAAGCAATGCCGATCAAAAATTCTTGACAGCTGTGGCTTCAGGGACACCACCAGATGTATTTACTGAATGGAATATGATAATAGCTACGTTTGCAGACAAGGGTGCAATATTATCATATGATGAATTGATGCCACAGATAGGGGAAAAAGTAGACGATTTGAAAAGCTGGCTCTATCCAATATGTAAAGAGATAGGGACATATAAGGGCAAATTATATGGTCTGCCATTTTCTATGAACGATTTTATGATGTTCTACAATAAAAAGATATTTGAAGAAGTTGGTTTAGATCCTAATAAGCCACCGCAAACCATTGAAGAATTGGATTCAATGCAGGCCAAGATGTGGAAGTATGATAGCCGCGGTATGATACAGAGGATAGGATTTTTCCCAGGTTGGTGGGCATTGTGGGATACGGCTTTTGGAGGAAATGAGGGCTATAATCCTAACACAGATAAGTTTACGTTTACAGATCCGCAAAACGTAAAGGTCATGGAGTGGTTCCAGTCGTATTCAAAGAAATACGACATTAGCAAAGTTGACGCATTTAATAAGTCCAATTCCAATACGTTAAATAATTTATGGCCATTCTTGAGCGGCAGAGTAGCCTTTGCTGTTGATGGAATGTGGAGGCTTATAGATATACAAAAATATGCGCCTGATCTACAGTATGGCGTCATACCTCTTCCATACCCAAAAGATGGTGGAAAGCCCAATGCCAGCTGGATAAATGGTAACTTCAATATAATACCTAAAGGTACGAAACATCCAAAAGAGGCAGTGCAGTTCGTATTATGGTTGACAGGATATAAAAATGAGCAGGTAGCTGCAAAGGATATCTTACCTCCTGGAGGCTGGTTGCCGGCGTCACCTAAGATTGCAGAGGAACCGGATTACCAGAAGTGGGTGGCACAGATACCTGAAAGGAAAAAGTTTGTTGATCTGATGTCCAGTCCGAATTTACAGATAACGCCTGTTATACCGGTACAGCAGTATATGTCTGATAGGATAGGTAATGCTGAAGACCTTGTAAAACATTTAAAGAAACAACCTTTACAAGCCATGATAGATTTACAAAAAGAGGTTGAAGCCGAATATCAGAAGGTTAAATCATCAGGGGAGTAATTTAAGCTTAGAAAATATTTTTTCAAAAAGGGGGATTTAATCCCCCTGAATAATGTATTTTTGGAGGTATTAATATGGCCAAGGAAATGTGGAGGGTAAGAAAAAAGAGAAGAGATTTTATCAAGCAATTGATTGCACATATAGTGTTGATCATGGTAGGGATTCTTTTCTTTTTTCCATTTGCATGGATGGTGAGTACATCATTAAAACCGGATGCTCAGATATTTAAATGGCCGCCTCAATGGATTCCCCATCCGTTTATGTGGAGCAATTATCCTAAGGCGTTGACATTTGTTCCGTTCTTTTTGTACTTAAAAAATACGTTAACAATTTGCATTTTTACCGTTTTAGGTGTTGTGCTATCCTGCACATTGGTGGCATATGGCTTTTCCAGGATACAATGGCCAGGGAGAGATATACTATTTATAATAATGATAAGTACCATGATGTTGCCATATCAGGTCACCATGATACCCATGTTTATAGTATTTAAAAAGCTTGATTGGGTTAATACATTTTTGCCACTAACCGTTCCGGCTTTTTTTGGAAATGCATTTTACATATTTTTGCTCAGGCAATTTTTTATGACAATACCTTTTGAGTTATCCGATGCAGCCAAAATCGATGGGTGCTCTGAGTGGAGAATATTCTGGCAGATAATTTTGCCATTGGCAAAACCTGCATTAGCTACTGTGACATTATTTCAATTTCTAGGGGCATGGAATGATTTTATGGGCCCACTGATATATCTTAATGATCAGGCAAAGTTTACTGTATCATTGGGATTACAGTCTTTTGTAAGCAGTTACGGAACCCAATGGGGACTTTTAAATGCTGCAGCGACGGTATTTACACTTCCGATTATTATCCTGTTTTTCTTCACGCAGAAGACATTTATACAAGGTATTACCATGACGGGCTTAAAAGGGTAAAAACTTTTCAGGGTGTTCCATTTATATGTAGATGTGGTAAAATAGAATGGAACATCCTGATATTTTAAAGGGGGATAATAGCCTTGCCGAAAGAAACTATGACTCCAAAGGAGAGATGGGAAGCGGTATTGAAAAGACAAAAACCTGATAGACTGCCCATGGATTATTGGGCTACTGCTGAAGCCAATGAAAAACTGATGAAATATTTAAATTGCAGCAGTCAGGAAGAACTTTATAAGAAATTGCATATTGACAAGCCTATTGGAGTAGGCCCGGCGTATATTGGTCCGAAATTGGAAAAGGATACGGATATGTACGGTTGCCGTTACAGGAACATTGAATACAATGGGGGAGTTTATGCTGAGTGCGTTTATCATCCCCTGGCTCAGTATGAGACGGTAGAGGAGATAGAGCGAAATTATGTATGGCCAACGGTAGATTGGTTTGATTATAGTGTTATTCCATCTCAAATAAAAGGAAAAGAGGAATATCCGGTCCAGGGCGGTGGTTCTGAGCCATTTCTCATATATAAGAACCTTCGAGGCCAGGAACAAGCGTTTATAGATTTAATATTGCATCCGGACATTGTAGAGTACTGCCTTGATAAGTTGTTCGATTTTTGCTATGAAAATACTTTAAGGATATATGAGCAAATACCTGGCAAGGTTACGTTTTCATACGTCGCTGAGGATATGGGAGCAGAAACCGATCTCATGTATTCTCCAGACCAGATCAGGCGATTTTTATTGCCGCGCATGAAGCGAATGATTGATTTGGCCCATGAGGCGGGCGTATACGTGTTCCACCATAACGATGGAGCCATACGAAAGATTATACCGGATTTAATAGGCATAGGTATAGACATATTGAACCCTGTGCAGTGGAGATGCAATGGTATGGATCGAGAGGGCTTAAAGCGTGATTTTGGAGACAAATTGATATTCCACGGTGGCGTGGATAATCAGTACACACTGGCATTTGGTTCCGTTGAAGAAGTGAAAAATGAAGTTATAGAGAACATACGCATACTGGGAGCTGATGGAGGGTATATAATTGCACCGTGCCATAATATCCAATCTATAAGTCCGCCAGAGAACATTGTGGCAATGTACGAAACCGGCTATGAATACGGGTGGATGTAAAACGGATAATAAATTCATGGGAGGTGATAAGGTTGTTTTTGATTAAAAATATCAATGGGAAAGTCGATATATACCTTAATGAGAGTTTGGTTATAAAGGATATAGTACCTGTTGTCAATTTGAATCATATTCAGATTGTACCTGAGTTAAAGGCTTTTGATGGAAATAGCTATATCTATACTGATGAAGATATGGGATTGACGTTGAAACTCACTTTTGATGTCATTGACCAATTGATATTGGTATCTATTAATTCTGCAGTAGAGAAAGATGTTTTTGCGCCGGTTGGGGGCGTCATACTGGAAATCGGCGAGGTAAAAAATGTGCGCGAAGCCATGGCATTATATCTATTTAAAGACTGGTGGACAAGGCCGTATTTTACAAATAACCTGACAGAGTTACCCGAGAGAACACAAGCTTTGACATGGACCGACGGTTCCATCCATTATGGCATTTTATCTGTTTGCTCGGGAAACTGTAAAACAGATTTTGCCGGCAAAAGTGGCAAACTTAACGCCATTGTATCTACATACGATTGTGGACACAACAATTATGATACGCTTTCATTTGTCATTGGCGCTGACGAAAACCCATATCATCTGGTTCATAATATGGTAGAAATAGTATTTTCAAGATTAAAAGTATCAGGGAAACCAAGAGAAGAAAGAAGACTTCCGGATGTATTTAAATATTTCGGATGGTGTAGCTGGGATGCTTTTTACCATGATGTAAATGAAAAAGGTATTATTAATAAAGCAGAAGAGTTTAAAAAGTCAAATTTCCCTGTAAAATGGTTTATCATCGATGACGGATGGTCTGAGGTAAAGGATGGGAAACTATTATCATTTGAAGAGGACAAGAATAAGTTTCCCAGCGGCTTGCAATCATTGAGCAGCAGGTTGAAAAAGGAATACGGCCTGAATTGGTTGGGAGTATGGCATGCCTTTGAAGGATACTGGTCAGGTATTCATCCTGATAGCTTGATAGCAAAGGAATACAAAGATAATATATACATGACCAAAAGAGGCAGTTTGCTACCGTATCCTGATGCAAATAAAGGATTTGGTTTCTGGAATGCATGGCATTCATCGCTGAAGGAGAAGGGTATAGATTTTGTAAAGGTGGATAACCAGAGTTCGCTTATATCTTTTGTTAAAAATAATATGGATATTGCCAGGGCGGCAAAGGGTCTGCACAATGCGTTAGAGGCATCGGTGGGACTGAATTTCGAAGGCGCAATAATAAACTGCATGGGTATGGCAACGGAGGAAGTGTGGAACAGACCTTATTCGGCGGTTTCCAGAAACAGCGATGATTTCTTCCCCAAAATAGAAAATAGCTTTAGGGAGCATGCCCTTCAGAATGTTTATAATTCATTTATAATGGGCCACATTCTGTGGGGAGATTGGGATATGTTCTGGACCAGGCACCCACAGGGAATAAACAATGCTGTACTAAGAGCTGTAAGCGGAGGACCTGTTTATATAAGCGATGAGGTGGGGAAGACAGATTTTAGCGTTTTGTGGCCTCTGGTATATTCTGACGGAGAAGTGCTAAGGTGCGACATGCCTGGTATGCCCACAAGGGATTGCATTTATCATAACCCGCAAGCCGAAGCTGTGCCTTTGAAAATATGGAATAAGGCAGGACAATACGGGGTTATAGCAGCTTTCAATATAAATACCGCAGGTATAGAAGTAAAAGGAACTATAAAGCCATCGGATGTGGAAGGGATAGATGGCGAAAAGTTTGTATTATATGAGTATTTTTCAAAGAAGATATATATCCTCGATAGGAATCAATCGCTTGATATTACGCTACAGGAGAATGGAGTGCAATTGTATATAGTTTCACCATTAAATGATGGTTTTGCGGCGATTGGAAATGAAAATAAGTATATTTCACCGGCTGTGATTAAGAGCGTGTCTGTTTCGAAAGAGGAAGTAAATATCGTATGTCGTGAGGCTGGTAGTTTTGGGTTTGTTTCGCTAAAAGAACCATCGCAGGTATTAGTAAATGGAAAAAAAGCAAGTGTAGTAAGAAGAGGTGAAGTTTTATACAGTATCGATTGTGGTGAGGAAAAATATTCACAAATAAATATCTATTATTAATATACAAAACTGGACATATTGTCCAGTTTATTTTTTATAATTTTTTCATTTTACTACTAGTACAAGTTAATGTTCTTTTATGTTAAACTATAAGTAAATTTGCAAAGTTGGAGTACAGGGTGATGAAGAAAGGAATAATCAATATATCGGTAAGGGAATTGGTAGAATTTGTGCTTATGTCAGGCGATATTACATCTGGCTTTTCAACTGGATCTGGTGCTATCGAAGGTATCAAAGGCCATAAGCTATTGCAAAAGGCTCAGGGATACAAGTCTGAGGTTACTGTAAGACATTCTATAGAAGTAGACGATATAAAAATAGAGATAACCGGTAGGATAGACGGGGTGATAGAAGAGGAAAGTAGTGTCGTCATTGATGAGATAAAAACCGTTGAAAAGGATTTAGAAGAAATAGATGATGGTAATGATTTGCACTGGGGTCAGGCCAAGTGTTATGCGTATATCTATGCCGTCCAGAATAATCTTGCATATATTGATGTACAGCTTACGTATTACAGTATAGGTACAAGAGAAATTAAAAGATTCAGAAGGCGATGTAGCTTTGATGAATTAAAGCTATTCTTTTACGAAGTTATAAGCAAATACGTCGAATGGGCAAAACTTTTAAGAGACTGGGCATATATAAGGGACAAATCAATTAAGGAATTATCGTTTCCTTATGCTTCATACAGGAAAGGACAGAGGAAGTTAGCGGTAGCCACATATAATGCCATCAAAAATGGCAAAAAATTGTTTGTACAAGCACCTACAGGAATAGGAAAAACTATTGCTACTATATTTCCTGCTGTTAAAGCTATAGGGGAGGGGCTAACATCGAAGGTATTCTATCTCACTGCAAAAAATACTAATATTACAGTGGCCGAAGAGACCTTAGATAAGCTAAGCCAGGGTGGGCTCAGGATAAAAAGGCTTACTATAACCGCAAAGGAGAAGATATGTTTTAATGGTGAAATAACCTGTGATCCTGAGAAATGTGACTACGCCAAAGGTCATTTTGATCGTGTAAAGGATGCTATAAGAGATATATTTAAAGAAGATGCATTTACCCGTGAAAAAATAGAGATATATGCCCGAAAGCATAAAGTTTGCCCATTTGAATTTTCGCTGGATCTGTCGCTTTGGTCTGACTTTATAATGTGCGATTATAACTATGTTTTTGATCCTAAGGCATATCTTAGGAGGCATTTTGATAATAAAACCGATTACGTATTCTTAATAGATGAAGCACATAATCTGGTAGATAGGGCTAGAGAGATGTTTTCTGCTGAACTGTATAAAAAAAAGATATTACATCTCAAAAAAACAATAAAAAATGAGCTTCCAGACATAGCAAAGTCTCTTTTTAAAATGAATAAGTATATGCTTAAGTTAAGAAAGGCGTGCGGCGAGGGAAATTTCTTCATACAAAAGGAAGTACCCGATGAGATTTATGGCATTTTGAGGAATTTTATAGAGAAGGCCGAGTTATGGCTTAAAAAAGAAATAAATGCGCCGTTTCGTCAGGAATTATTGAAGTTATATTTTGATATTTATACCTTTATCAGGATATACGAGTTGTATGATGAAAAGTATGTTACTTATGCTGAAAAAATCGAAGATGAGATCAAGCTAAAGATATTCTGCGTTGATCCTTCAAAGCTTATTAATAAAGCATTAAATAGAGGTAAAGCTGCGATTTTCTTTTCTGCTACATTAACACCCATTGACTATTTTCAGCAAATGTTTGGGTGCGCAGATGATGAAGTTTGTAGCAGATTAAAGCTTGCTTCGCCATTTCCACGGGAGAACATGTGTCTTTTGATTGATAATTCTGTTTCTACTAAATATGATGAAAGAAAGCTGTCTTATAGTGTAATTCCGGATATTATATTTGCATCAATATCTGGGAAAAGAGGCAATTACCTGGTATTTTTTCCTTCTTATGAGTATATGTATAATGTATACGAGAGATTTGTAGAGAAGTATCCTAATATAAAAACCCTTAGGCAGGATCCAAATATGACGGAAGGAGAAAGGAGAGAGTTTTTAAATTATTTTTGTGAAAATAATGAATGTTATACCATAGGCTTTGCTGTAATGGGCGGAATCTTTGGCGAGGGAATAGATCTTACAGGTGACAGACTTTTGGGTGTTATAATAATTGGGGTAGGGCTTCCACAGATTTGCTTTGAGAGAGATATCATAAAGGATTATTATCAGAAGCTTAATGGTAAAGGCTTTGAGTATGCATATATTTATCCTGGTATGAATAGAGTTTTGCAGGCGGCGGGGAGGGTTATACGCACCGAACGGGACAGGGGTATTATCCTTCTCATAGATGAGCGCTTTACCCATTGGATATATAAAAGATTATTTCCACCAGAGTGGAGTCCTAAAATAGTAAAGGATGAAAACGAAATAAAAGCACAGGTTGTTAAGTTCTGGAATGAGGCTGGACTTGTTCACAAGTCTGGCACGACGTAAACTAAGCGTTTATAGCTTTATTGCGGTTGTTGCGTTCACGGTAATGATTAAATATAATCATAGTATAAGTTATAAAACAGGAGTCCTCCCTCTATAAACGAGAGGTGTTTGATAAATTAAGAATGTTTGAGAAGGTGTATATAATGGCTCAGTACAGTTGGTTTAATTGCCCTGAAAACGTTCATAATCAGATAAACGGATTATTGAAAGATGTAAAATGCTGTCTTAAAGACAATATGGTGGGCATATACTTACACGGTTCTCTTGCGATGGGGTGTTTTAATCCTGAAATAAGCGATATAGATATACTTGTAATAATCGAACAAAACCTTGATGATATTTTAGAAGTTCAGAAAAAAACGTGTAAGAAGGGGGAAGATATAAATGTCTAAGGTGTTGGTTGTGTTTTGGTTTGATACTGAAGATTACATAACTCCTGAGAGCGATGATTCTGCTCTCAGATTAGCTAATATTTTTACTGTAAATGGGTTTAAAGCTACATTTAAAGTGGTAGGAGAAAAAGCCAGGGTTTTGCAAAGGAGAGGAAGATATGATGTCATAAAAGCTCTCAAGGATAATGAAATAGGGTATCATAGCAATTACCACAGTAAACATCCGGTGGTCACGGAGTATTTAAGGGGGCTTGACCTTGAGAGAGGGGCTGAAGAATTTGAGAAAATGGAAGGAGATGGACTTAAGGATTTGATGGGTATATTTAAGGTGCAACCTTCTTGCTACGGTCAACCGGGTGCAGCATGGGCCCCGCAATGCTACAAGACACTGCGAAAGTGGAACGTGCCAGTATACTTGGATGAGGGTATACATATAGGATTGGGTAATCAACCTTTCTGGTATGGTGGGCTCCTCCACGTATTTAACATGGGTGAAAACTGTATAAGGATGCAGCTGGGAGGTAAGGACGAATATCTCGAAAAGGCTAAAGAGAAATTTATGGAAGTTTACAACAGATTGAGAAGCAGAGGCGGTGGCACTATAAGCATATACTACCATCCATGTGAATTTAATACTTCGGAGTTCTGGGATGGAATCAATTATGCAAGAGGTGTAAACGCTCCTGATGATAAATTAAAGTTACCGAACCCCAGGCCTGCGGATGTAATGGAAAAAGATTTTTATAATTTCAGCCAATACGTCAGCTTTATAGCATCTCAATGCGATGTAGTGGCCGTTACTGCCAGTGAACTAACATCTCATTATAAAGACCGATCAAGGGATATATATTTCGGACCTGAAGAAATAATGCACATTGCAGAGGCTTTAGAAGGTAGGATAGATTGGGTAGCACAGGACAAGTGGGCATTGTCTCCTGCGGAAGTGTTTTATCTTTTGGCAGGGTACATAGCCAGTGATGGCAAAGCTCGTTTAAAGGCTAAATTTATCGATTGCCCGATAATAGATAATCGAGAGTCTAACGCTGGAAAGATAGTAAGCTTGGAAAGTATGAAAAAAGCATGTCAGTGGGCATGGAATTATATGGAGGCTCACAATAGGGTTCCTGATATGATACCAGTAGGGGACCTTAATGTTAATTCAGGAGAGTTTTTGATGACGATGGCATACATTGCTCAAAGGCCTTTAAAAGAAATATCTAGCATTGGGGTACAGAGAGTAAAGGAATACAGCATAGACAGATGTGTAGCAGATGACAGTAGATGCTGGAACTGGATTATATTTCCTGAAAAATTTTCAGCACCAGATTTAATCAACCTGGGAAAACTTCAGGCCTGGACTATAAAACCTGCGATTTTGACAGAGAAGGATTGATTGCTAAAACTTTAGATTACTAAAACTTTAAGGATATTATAACAAATGTTATATAAAAAACAATAGCGTCTCTTTTATATGGTATTATATTATTATAAAGTTAAATAGTAAAAACACATTTGTAATTTTTGGTGAGGGATAATAATGGATATTGTCAAAGCATCAAAAAAGTTGTCGGAATTGGATATCCAGATAACCATAGATAACATAGTCGTTGACATTTTGTGGTTTAGAGTAATGGACTTAAATGGGGTTTGGAGTATCAACAGACATACTCATTCTAGCTTTGAATTTCACTTTGTCTCGTCGGGTGCTTGTATTGTGGTACTGGATGATGGACAATTTGTGGCTAGAGAAGGGGAATTTTATGTAACGGCTCCTGGTATATACCATGAACAAAAATCTATTGGAAATGGACATTATGTTGAGTACAGTATAAATTGTGATTTTAAGAAAATGAAAATGGATAACGGTTTTTCTGAAGCGGATAATATTCTTAAAGTGTTATCATCTGCAAGTTGTATACCTATCAAGGATTGTTATAACGCTATAGAATATTTTAATCTAGCATTGGAAGAAGCAGACAACCAAAAAATTGGTTTTTACAACAATATAAAATGTTTGGCTTCTATAATAATAACTATGGCTACAAGGGCTATAAGCAAAAATAGTGTGGTGACGTATAACGTTCCGTTAAAGGCGAAGGAGGATGATTATAGGTTTACTATGATTGAAAAATTTATCGAAGATAATATTTCAAGCAATATTACAACAGTGGATATAGCGAACTACATGCATTTAAGCGATAAACAGGTGTGCAGGATAGTGAGAAAAAAGACAGGTGGTTCTACTAAAAGTTTGATCAATTCTATAAAGCTTAAAAAGGCCAAAGATTTATTAAAAAATACAGGATTGAGCATTAAAGAAATCGCCAATGTACTGGGTTTTTCTAGCGAGTATTATTTTAATCAATTTTTCAAAAGAGAAGAAGGATATCCGCCAGGGGTGTATAGGAACAATGTTAAAAATGTCTAAAAATCTTAAAAACAAGTCCAATATTTGAATTTTTATGATTCTACATTATTGTATAATAAAAAAATGAATATATTTATATTTTAGGTGAGGAGTGATTAGATGTATTTTACCATTGAAAGAATAGATAGAATTTTGAGAGAATTAAAACACTACATTTATTCAGAGAGACTCCCTATAGAGTCATATAAGGTAAAGCCTTGTGGGTACGGAGATTATGAATTATTAAACAGCGATGGATCAGATTGGGAAACATTCCGGACAGGTGACAGATGGGGTGGCAGAGATAAACACTTTTGGTTTAAAACCCAGGTTGTGATACCAGAGAAATTTGAGGGCAAAACAGTTGTTTTTAATCTCTCTACGGGAAGAGAAGGCGAGTGGGATGCTCTAAATCCTCAATTTTTGATCTATGTAAATGGAAAGATGGTCCAGGGATTGGATGTCAACCACAGAGAAGTATTGCTGTGTGAACGTGCTAAAGCTGGTGAGGTATATAACATAGACTTATATGCCTATGCTGGTATGAGTGAAGGTTTAGTTGAATTGAATTGCAACATAGCAGTTCTGGAAAAGGAAATAGAAAAATTGTATTATAACATTAAAGTACCTCTGGATATTGCTAAGCTGCTTGATAAAGAGGATTTGAGGAGTATCAACATCCTCAAATATATGACCGATGCGGTAAATAAAATCGACTTAAGAAAACCTTTTAGTGAGAGTTTTTATGCTTCTATAAAAGATGCGAACGATTATCTTGAAGAAGAATTTTATAAAAAATACTGTGGCAATGACGAAGTTATAGAGATATGCGTGGGACATACCCATATAGATGTGGCGTGGTTGTGGACACTGGCTCAGACCAGGGAAAAAGCGGCGAGGAGTTTTGCTACGGTGATAAATCTCATGAAGCAGTATCCTGAATATATCTTCATGTCCAGCCAACCGCAGTTATATAAATTTATTAAAGAAGATCACCCAGAACTGTATGAAGAAATAAAAAAGATGGTTAAAGAAGGCAGATGGGAACCTGAGGGTGCAATGTGGCTGGAAGCTGATTGTAACCTTACTTCAGGAGAATCACTGGTAAGGCAGATTTTGTTTGGTACCCGTTTCTTCAAAAATGAATTTGGGGTTGAAAGTAAGATATTATGGCTTCCAGATGTATTTGGGTACAGCGCAGCCCTTCCGCAGATACTCAAGAAAAGCGGTATAGATTACTTTATGACGACTAAGATAAGCTGGAATGAATACAATAAATTACCGTATGATACATTTATGTGGAGAGGAATAGATGGCACTGAAGTCTTGACCCATTTTATATCTACGAGAGACTATACAAAGGGTGAAGAAAAAAGCTGGTTTACTACATATAATGGGTTTATAAATCCATCTCAGGTGATGGGTTGCTGGCAGAGGTATCAGCAAAAAGATATAAATAATCAGGTCTTGAACTGTTTTGGTTACGGAGATGGTGGCGGTGGCCCCACAAAAGAGATGCTGGAGAATGCCAGAAGATTGGCAAAAGGCATACCGGGATGTCCAAAAGTTAAGATGGGTAAAGCTTTGGACTTCTTCAAGGAGTTGGACAAAAGGACCAGGGGAAATAAAAAACTCCCCAAATGGGTAGGAGAACTGTATCTTGAGTATCACAGAGGAACTTATACATCCATTGCGCGAAACAAAAAGTATAACAGAAAGACTGAGTTTTTAAATCTCGAAGCAGAATTGTTCTCCACCATGAATAAGGTTTTAGTTGGAGGTAAATATCCGCAGGATAAGATTAATGAATGTTGGGAGATTACTCTGCTCAATCAATTCCACGATATAATTCCTGGATCTTCCATCAAAGAAGTCTATGAAGACTCCAGAAAGCAGTATGAAAAGATCAATGCCATAGGTAGGGATATAGTAAATACAGCTCTGGAAAATATATCTTCAAACATCAACATAAGTGAAACTTCTTTAGTAGTGTTTAATCAGTTGAGCTTTGAGAGATCGGATATAGTAAAGTTTGAACTACCACAAGGTTGGACAGGGGCTATGGTTTATGACGGGGACAAGCTTCTGCCATCTCAAGTAGTAGAAGGCAATAAAGTGATATTCTTCGCAGAAAATGTTCCTTCCAAGGGTTATAAGACATATGTGGTGAAAAGAAGCGATATCGTCAATGAAGGCCATAGCGAGCTTAATGTAGGGAAGGCGGGATTTGAGAACAGATTCTTTAATATTCGATTAGACGAAAACGGTAATATAACATCAATATACGATAAAATAAACGAAAGACAGGTACTCAAAGAAAACCAGAAAGCAAATGTGCTTCAAGCCTTTGAAGATAAACCTCATAATTATGATGCATGGGATATAAATATATACTATCAAGAAAAAATGTGGGAGATCAATGACGTAGAGAGTATTGAAGTAGTGGAAAACGGGCCGGTTAGAGCAGCACTCAAGATAAAAAGAAAATTCCTGGATTCTACTATAGAACAAATCATGTATATTTATAACGACATACCCAGAATAGATTTTGCAACCAGGATAGATTGGAAAGAAAAGCAGATTTTGCTTAAAGCGGCGTTCCCGGTAGATATACATGCTGACAAGGCCACGTACGAAATACAGTACGGCAATGTAGAAAGGCCAACGCACTGGAATACCAGTTGGGATTATGCACGTTTTGAGGTTCCTGCTCACAAGTGGGTAGATTTATCAGAGGGTGGCTATGGAGTCAGTTTGTTAAATGACTGCAAATACGGTCACGACATTAAGGATTCAGTGATGAGGCTTACGCTTCTAAAGTCTGCAACTCAACCCAATGTTGACGCGGATAGAGAAGTACATGAATTTACTTATTCACTGTATCCTCACAGTGGAGATTGGAAGGCTGCTGACGTGGTATCCATGGCTTATAACCTGAATTGTCCTATGTACGCAAAGGTAGAAGCACCTCATGAGGGCACACTGCCTGCACAACTTTCTCTGCTCAATGTAGATAAGAGCAATGTAGTGGTAGAGGTAGTAAAGAAAGCAGAAGACAGCGACGATATTATTGTTAGAATGTATGAGTGCTATAATACGAGAACAAAAGTTAAGTTTACATTCTTTAAACAGCTGGAAAGGGTAGCTGAGTGCGATCTTATGGAGAATGAGGTAAAAGAGCTGGATTTTGACGGCAATACCTTCAGCTTCGAAATTAAACCGTACGAAATTAAGACATTTAAACTAAGCGTTAAATAGGGAAATAGGCGGAATTTTATTGCGCCATCGGTAGAAGAAATAAGTGTTTACAGAACCTCTTAATTTATCATAATTTTGAGGTTCTGTAAACATCTAAAAAATCAAATGGAGGAGAAAGAAACTTTATGAAATTAAGTATGGTGAGTTCCTGCTTTTACAAGCCATTTAGAGAAAACGGTATGACCATGATTGATGTGATTAAAGTGGCAAAAGAGATTTTTGATATCGATATGGTAGAAATGGTGCATTGGATGACCTATGCTAACACTAATCCAGAAAATGTGAATACAAGAGAAAACATGGATAATATAAAAGAAGCATTAAATAAATATGGTGTAGCCGTTTTAAACATGTGTATCGATGTAGGGAATATCTCGCAGCTGGATAAGGGAAAGCGAAGAGAGGATATAGAAAAGATAAAAGAGTGGATAGATTGGGCGGCATATCTGGGAAGTAGGGCAGCACGTCCTCATGCAGGTTTCCAACCTGAGGGTATGTTAGATTTAAATATAACAGTAGATTCGTTCAAAGAGCTATGTGATTATGCCGGAGAAAAAGGATTAAATGTTTTAATGGAAAACTTCGATGGTGTTGCTTCTGATCCAGATAATATGATAGAAATTTTCGAGAGGGTAAACAGGCCTAATTTCAAGATAATCGCTGATTTTGATAATTTTCCGGCAGAAATAAGGTATCAGGGATTAGATAAAATATTTGATCTTGATATTCACTCGGTGCATGTGAAAACTTTTGAGTTTGATGAACAGGGTGAACAGATTAAATATGATTTTTCTAAGTGTATTGAGATAGTAAAAAAACATAATTACAGGGGTTATATGTCGGTAGAATACGAAGGTCAAGGAAATTCTATTGAAGGAATAAAAAAGACCATAGCTTTGCTCAAAAAATATATGTAATAAATAGAAACCCTATCTCTAAGGATGCTCTATTAATTTTCACCAGTTATATATCAAACGTATCTGATGAGGTGAGCTAATTGAGAAATATTTACAGAAGCTTTATGTCGATTAACCGCAACGCAAGAATCAGTATAGCTGTAGATCCGCTTTTTACCATACCCATAACAATGTTTATGACGTATCAGTCAATCTACATGAATCGACTAGGATTAAGCGCCGAGGAGATAGGATATATAACTTCAATAGGGCTTTTAGCTCAGCTTTTAAATTCTTTTTATGCAGGGGTTATTACCAATAAATTTGGCAGAAAACTTACTATTTTTGTTTTTGATATCATATCATGGTGTGTGGCCTTTATTGTTTGGGCTCTGTCCAAGAGCTTTATAACGTTTTTAATTGCGACGATATTAAATTCTTTTGTCAGGGTAGCTGAGGTAGCCTGGAGGTGTATATTAGTAGATGATTCAGCGCCTGACGAGCGGATAAGGATATTTACATTTCAGAATGTAGTTTTTGTTATAGGAGGAATGGTTGTACCTGTAGGCGGATTGCTGGTTTCCAAATACGGAGTTATAACCGCCACCCGAATTATACTGGTAATAGGTTTTATTGCTATACTTATAGCTATAATAATAAGGCATTTTTACCTTACTGAAACATCTGTAGGTTTAGAAATGATGAAAAGGGTAAGTAGCAAAGATCACGACCCCGTAAAAGATATAGTAGACGCCATAAAATACATTGTAAGCCACAAGGAAAATTTCATATTATTAATTATCATGGTACTCAACAATTTTCAATACATACTAAAGTCTACCTATTACAATTTATATTTGACGTCGTATCTAAAAATAAGTGATAAAATGGTTTCACTATTTCCTGGTTTAAGTGCTATAGTGACCTTAGTAGCATTGTATACCGTATTGCCTAAATTAGCAAGTGAAGATGACAGAAAAGCACTTTTATACGGCCTTATGTTGATTTCCGGGTCAAATTTGGTGTTTATATTTACGCCGCCCAGAGGTTTTGCAGTCTTAATTGCTAGTGTCTTGCTGGGAGCAATAGGTGCTGCTATAATGGGACCTTACATAGATACATGTTGGGCCAATTCTATAGAAGACGATAAAAGGGCCAATGTCATTTCCTATTCCACTATATTTATTACTGTTACTAGTATACCGGCTGGGACGGTAGGGGGATTTATATACACATTGAATCCTGTAATGTTATTTGTCTTGATATTTGTACTGACTTTATTTATGTCATGGTTGGCGTTTTTACTAATATTACGTGTTAAAGCAAAGGAGTTCGATGTATTTTCTCGTAAATGACCTTTTCCAAAAGAGAGTATTTATGTTAAAATTATATTGATATATATCGAATTATTTTGGGGGGATATTTAATATGGAGAAAATGTTTCCGCGCACTAATGTAGGCGGTGTATCGGTGTCCAGGATGATAATAGGGACTAATTGGATTCTTGGTTATAGCCATACCAGTCCTGCTGCCGATACCCTTATAAAACGTCGAAATGGAACAGCAGAGGCTATTACCAGCATACTTGAGGTATTTTTGAACTCAGGTGTTGACACAATTATGGGACCCTTTGTAGGCAATGATCAATTAATTGATGCTGTTAAAGCTGCGGAAGACCGAACGGGTAAAAAAATGATAATCGTCGATACGCCTATAATCAATGTGGATGACAACGCCAGAGCACGCAAAGAAGCTGAAGAAGTTATTGCTCTCAGTAAGAAGATAGGTGCTACTTTTTGCCTTCCTCATCATTCCTCTGTGGAACAACTTGTTAACAAAAACAAAAAGACAATAGAAAGGTTGCCAGATTACTTAAAAATGATACGTGACCACGGGATGGTGCCTGGATTATCCTGCCATATGCCTGAACTTATTGTCTATTCTGATCTTAATGAATATGACGTGGAAACGTATATACAGATTTATAATTGTATAGGATTTTTAATGCAGGTTGAAGTTGAGTATATACACAAAATAATATGGAATGCAAAAAAGCCTGTAATGACCATTAAGCCCATGGCTGCAGGCCGTGTAAGTCCATTTGTAGGCCTGACGTTCTCATGGCATACAATACGGCCATGTGATATGGTAACAGTCGGTTGTTTGACGCCTGAAGAAGCAGAGGAGGATATAGAAATATCGTTGGCTGCTTTAGAGGGGCGTCCGCCTATACTGGAAGGACGTAACAGTCCTAATAAAACGGAAATAATGAAAGATGCGTAAAACTGTTGAATGTATTATTAAGTTTGTATAAAACATAAGCCAAACGGTTTATGTTTTTTTTCTTATGCCTTTTAAAAAATTGGATTTGCTTGCTTTTGTAGTAAGCGACTATTATAATGAGATTAAGAGGAGGTGTTAAAAAATGACATTAAAAATAGGTATTGCTGGTGCAAGAGGATTAAGCACTATTATAGGCTTTAAATCGATTCCGGATGTAGAGATTGTGGCATTATGCGATATAAATGAAGATGTGCTGGTGCGAGCATCAAAGGAATTTCATATACCTAAGACGTACAGGGTGTTTGAAGATATGCTGGAGACAGATATTGACGCTGTTGTAATAGCAACGCCGATGCAGTGCCATGTGCCACAAGCTATTGCGGCCCTTGAGGCTGGCAAACATGTATTGAGTGAAGTAACCGCAGGGGTAACAATAGATGAGTTGTGGTGGCTCATAGAGTGGGTCGAAAAATATAAGAAGGTTTACATGATGGCTGAAAATTATTGTTATATTCCTGAAAATCAACTTATTAAGAATATGGTGGATAAAGGCTTATTTGGTGAGGTGTATTTTGGAGAAGGTGAATACCTCCACAATATAAAGAACCTTGCAGTGTATCCTAATGGCAAAACTTCATGGAGAAAATTTTGGCAACTGGGAAAAAGAGGCAATTTTTATCCTACGCACAGCCTTGGACCTGTCATGAAATGGTTTGAGGGAGATCATGTAAAGTATGTTATGTGTTTGGGTACCGGCTGGCATACGTCGAAAGAGTTTCGCCAAGAGGATACAAGTATTACATTATGTCAGCTTGAAAGTGGCAAGCTTATAAAGCTGCGCTTAGATTGTATATCTGAACGTCCGCACAATATGGCATATTATTCACTACAGGGTACGAATGGCTGTTATGAGGCGCCGAGAGGGATGGGAGATGACCATAAGATCTGGTTAAAAGGAATGGATAAAAATACAGATGAAGCAAAATGGCGACCGTTAAAGGATTTTTATGATTATTTACCAGAGAGATATAAGAATGTCACAGAAGAGCAGAAAAAAGCAGGACATTGGGAAGGAGATTTCTTTATTGTCCAGGATTTTGTTGATGCTGTATTGAAAGGTGTAAAGCCGGCTATTGATGTTTACGAGGCATGCGAATGGACAGCGGTAGGCCTTCTGTCAGAGTTGTCAGCTATGAATAACGGGAAGGTTATTGAGATGCCTCGCTTTACAAAGAACCTATCTAACAGAGATAAAGTTATAAAGCTATGATGTAACCGATTACATATTGTATATGGAGGGGCACATCAATGGAGAACATGGACTTATATGGCAAATCGCCACAATTGGTAATGGAAAGGAAAACTCTTGCTGATCTACCACAAATTAAACTTCCTACAGGTTATAGTTTGAGGCATTTTCGTGCTGGTGACGAAGCAGCTTGGGAAAATATAATAAACGATTCGTTTAAGATGGAAAGTAACTTCAAAAAAATGATGGCAGATGATGAAAGCTTTAAACCAGAAAGAGTATTGTTTATTTGTTTTGATGATATCCCCGTAGCTACTGCATCTGCGTGGCATCGGCCTAAATTTGGAAATGATGTTGGCTATCTTCACATGGTAGGTGTGTTATCGACTCATACCGGTAAGGGGTTAGGTTTACAGGTTAGTCTTGCGGCTTTGCATCGAATGGCGAGTGAAGGCAAAATCTCAGCTGTACTGGAGACAGATGACTTTCGTATACCCGCCATTAAGACGTATTTAAAACTTGGATTTAAACCTGTAATTGTTCACGAAAATCAAGTACAGAGATGGGAAAACATATTTAAAATTATTGATAAAAAGTGGATGGCATGGTTAATTTAGATGAGGTATAATATAAGTAATATAATGATAGTAAGCATAGTGTGAACGATGTTATTATAAGGGGGTTTTTATAAATGGTAAATATTCCGCAGGTCAAACTTGGCATAGTAGCGGTTAGCAGGGATTGCTTTCCTATAGAATTAAGTTCGAAGAGAAGGGAAGCTGTTGTGGCTGCTTGTAGAAAAAAAGGTATTGAGATCTGTGAAATTAGGACGACAGTAGAGAATGAAAAAGACGTATTAAAAGCTTTGGAAGAACTTAAAGAAGCTGGTGTGAACGCATTAGTTGTATACCTTGGAAATTTTGGACCGGAAGGGCCAGAAACCATGCTGGCACAAAAGTTCAACGGTCCGAGTATGTATGTTGCAGCAGCAGAGGAAACCGAAAATAACCTTATAGAAGGCCGTGGAGATGCATATTGTGGCATGCTCAACGCCTCATATAATATGGGGTTGAGGAATCTAAGGCCGTATATTCCAGAGTTTCCAGTGGGGACAGCAGATGAAATTGCCGATATGATCTCTGATTTTAAGGATATTGCAAGGGTGATACTTGGTCTTTCAAAGTTGAAGATTTTTAGCTTTGGTCCCAGGCCTCAAGATTTTTTGGCGTGTAATGCTCCAATAAAGCCATTGTATGATCTTGGCATAGAAATTATGGAGAACTCGGAACTTGATTTGTTTGAATCTTTCAATAAACATGAGAGAGATCCAAGAATTCATGATGTGGTCAAAGAGATGGAGGAAGAACTTGGTGATGGCAATAACTATCCTGGCATTCTTCCAAAATTGGCGCAATATGAAATTACTTTACTGGACTGGATAGAAAATAATATAGGCGCGTCAGAGTATGTAATTTTTGCTAATAAGTGCTGGCCTGCTTTTCAGACACAGTTTGGCTTTGTGCCGTGTTATGTTAATTCGCGGCTTGCTGCAAGAGGGATTCCAGTGTCATGTGAAACCGATATATATGGTAGCTTAAGCGAGTACATAATAACATGCGCTACAAATATGCCGGCAACACTGCTTGACATCAATAACACCGTTCCAGCAGATATGTATTATAATAACAAGGATAAGTTTGAAGGGTATAAGCTCACTGACCTTTTTATGGGGTTTCACTGCGGTAATACGCCAAAATGCCATGTGAAAAACGCAGCTATGAAGTATCAGCTTATTATGCACAGGCTTTTAGAACCAGATAAAGAGCCAGATATTACAAGAGGGACGTTAGAAGGTACCATAAGACCGGGTGATATTACACTATTCAGGCTTCAAGGTACAGCTGATTGTATGTTAAGAAGCTATGTAGCAGAAGGTGAAGTAATCGATGTAGATCCGAGGTCATTTGGTAGTATAGGCGTATTTGCAGTTAAGGAAATGGCGAGATTTTATAGGCACGTGCTCATTGCAAAGAGGTATCCTCATCATACAGGTGTGGCATTTAAACATGCTGGTAAGGTGCTCTTTGCAGCCATGAAGATGCTTGGCATCGAAGATGTGTCGTTTAATCAGCCGGCATCAATGTTATACAAAGATGAGAATCCATTTGCATGATATAAAAAATAGATGCAATAACTGTACTATTGCAAAATAATAGTGCAAAAATAATTTTATGCTCTTGTTTTTTACTTTGTATTGTGGTAATATATATGTAGTGTTTGCGGGAGTGGCGGAACTGGCAGACGCGCCAGACTTAGGATCTGGTGCCGCAAGGCATGGGGGTTCAAGTCCCTTCTCCCGCACCGTGAAAGAGATATTGCGACGGCAATATCTCTTATTTAATATTTTATGCTTTTTATTATAAATATTCTATGCACTTGTATTTAATGTTTTTTATATGTTATAATTTGACGTAGGGTAGGAGCTATCCGAAGTTACGCCTGTGGAGATAGTAGGTTACGAGGTCAATGAAACAGGAATCCTACGACTTTAGTTGTGGGAGTTCAATGTAAAATAATAGAGCAAAATAAAAATAATGCGTGGGAGGATATTTGATGAGTGTACGTTTGGAAAAAATAGAAAACAATGTAGCTACAATAAAGTTAGAAGTACCTTATGAGGAATTCGACAAAGCGGTTCAGGCTTCTTATGTAAAGAATGTGGGGAAATTTAATATTCCGGGATTTAGAAAGGGCAAAGCGCCAAGGAGTATAATTGAGAGATTTTATGGAGAAAGTGTATTTTACGAAGATGCTATTGATGAAATTTTTCGGAATAAATATGAAAGCGCAATAAAAGAAAACCAATTGGTACCTGTAGATCTTCCTAAAATAGATATAGAGCAAATTGGAAAAGGCAAAGACCTTATAATTAAGGCAGAAGTTACTTTAAAGCCTGAAGTGCAATTAGGTCAGTACAAGGGAATAGAAGTAGAAAAAATAGAGTATAATGTTACAGACGAGGATGTTCAAAAAGAACTCGAAAATATGCGCAATAAAAATGCAAGGCTGGTAACAGTGGAAGATAGGCCTGTTCAAAAAGGCGATATAGTAAATATCAATTTTAATGGTTATATTGAAGACAAATCTTTTGAAGGCGGTTCTGCAGAGAACTACATCCTTGAAGTAGGTTCAAATACCTTTATACCGGGATTTGAAGATCAGCTATTAGGGGCTAATATAGGAGATGAGCTGGAGGTTAAAGTCAAGTTTCCCGATGATTATCGCGTTGAAAATTTGGCAGGAAAAGATGCTTTGTTTAAAGTAAAGATTAATGAAATAAAAGTAAAGGAACTGCCAGAGCTCGACGATGAGTTTGCCAAAGAAGTCAGTGAGTTTGAGACATTAGAAGAGTTGAAAAATGATATAAAAGCAAAGTTAGAGAAACAAGCTGAGTACAGGGCTAAAAATGAACTTACCAATGCTGTAATAAAAAAGGTAGTCGACAATGCCACTGTAGATATTCCCGATGTTATGGTAGAGCATCAGATTGACGACATGTTGGCAGATTATGATCTTAGCTTGAGATATCAGGGTACCAATTTAGAAAATTATTTGCAATACCTGGGAATATCTATGGATCAGTTTAGAAATAGCCTTAAAGAAGAAGCTACTAATAGGGTTAAAACATCTCTGGTGATTGAAAAAGTGGCAAAGATGGAGAATATTGAGGTTACCCAGGAAGATGTGGATAAAGAGTTGGAAGAGATGGCTAAAATAAACAATATAGAGGTAGAAAAGATAAAAGAAAGTTATGATGATGAATATATAGAGCACTTAAAAGGGCATATTTTGGTTGAAAAGACAATTGATTTTTTAGTTAATAATAGTAAAATAGTAGATAAAGGCGAAAACAATAGCGAGGAGGAAAAATGATGAATCTGGTTCCTATAGTTATCGAACAAACTAATAGGGGAGAAAGGTCTTACGATATATATTCAAGGCTACTTAAGGAGCGAATTGTCTTTTTAGGCGATGAAATTAATGACGTATCTGCGAGCCTTGTAGTCGCGCAGCTTTTGTTTCTAGAGTCTGAAGATCCTGATAAAGATATTATGCTTTATATAAACAGTCCTGGCGGATCCATATCTGCGGGAATGGCTATATACGATACCATGCAGTATATAAAGCCTGATGTATCCACTATATGTGTAGGTATGGCTGCATCTATGGGAGCGTTTTTGCTAGCAGCTGGTGCAAAAGGAAAAAGGTTAGCGTTACCTAACAGCGAGATCATGATACATCAGCCGATGGGTGGCGCACAGGGCCAGGCTACAGACATCAAGATTCAAGCAGAGCATATATTGAAATTAAAAGACAAGATAAACAAAATATTAGCAGAGAGAACAGGGCAACCTCTCGAGAAAATCCAGAGAGATACAGAACGGGATTTCTGGATGAGCGCAGAGGAAGCAAAGAGTTATGGTGTGATAGATGACGTCATATATAAAAGGAAATAGTCCTTTTAAAAAGAGGTGAAAAAATGGCGAAATACGACAATTCAAAACAATTGAAGTGCTCATTTTGCGGAAAAACTCAGGATCAGGTAAGGCGTTTGGTGGCGGGGCCAGGTGTATATATCTGCGATGAATGTATTGAGCTGTGTCAGGAAATAATTGACGAAGAGTTCGAGGATGAAAATAATTTTGAATTTAATGATCTTCCAAAGCCTAAGGAAATAAAGGCTGTTCTCGATGAATATGTGGTGGGTCAGGAGAAAGCCAAAATTGCGCTTTCAGTAGCTGTATACAATCATTATAAGAGGATCAATTCGAAAGTTAAGGCCGATGACGTGGAATTACAAAAGAGTAATATACTTATGCTAGGACCTACTGGCTCAGGAAAGACTTTGCTGGCTCAGACGCTGGCTAAAATACTTAATGTACCTTTTGCCATAGCTGATGCCACGTCGTTGACCGAAGCGGGCTATGTGGGTGAAGATGTGGAGAATATCCTCTTAAAGCTTATACAGGCTGCAGATTACGATGTAGAAAAAGCTGAAAAGGGTATCGTATATATAGATGAGATCGACAAAATTGCCCGCAAATCCGAGAATCCATCTATAACCAGGGATGTATCTGGAGAAGGAGTTCAACAGGCATTACTTAAAATACTGGAGGGCACTATAGCTAATGTACCGCCGCAGGGGGGCAGAAAACATCCTCATCAAGAATTTATACAGATAGATACTACCAATATATTGTTTATATGCGGTGGGGCATTTGATGGCCTTGAAAAGATTATTGAAAATAGGACAGCAAGAAAATCTATGGGCTTTGAAGCAGAAATAATCAGCAAAGAAAATAAAAAAATCGGAGAGATCCTTTCAAAGGTTATGCCTGAAGACCTGTTGAAGTTCGGCCTTATACCTGAGTTTATCGGGAGATTGCCAATAGTCGTAACGCTGGATTCCCTCGATCGCGATGCACTTATAAGAATTTTGGTGGAACCTAGAAACGCTCTCGTAAAGCAATATCAAAAGATGTTTGAGATGGATAATGTCAAATTGGAGTTTGAAAGGGAGGCCCTTGAGGCTATCGCGGATAAAGCTATCAGTTTAAAAACTGGCGCCAGGGGATTAAGGGCTATTATGGAAGATATTATGCTTGATGTAATGTATGAGATTCCTGGTAGAGATGACGTTGAAAAATGCATTGTAACTAAAGAAACCGTGGAGAAGCATCTCAGCCCAACTCTGGTGATAAATGAGCAAAAAACCACTAAAAAAAGTCGCAAAAAAACAGAGAGCGTATCGTAAATTTGTTTGAGTATTAACACCTCTTAATGCACATAATATGCATGAGGAGGTGATTTTTATTAACAATGCCGTTTTAGTGATTGAACTGGTTTTTGCTATTATATTGGCAATATACCTGTATAACCTCACGAAGAACTCTCAATACAACAGAATAATAATTGACCGCGAATCAAAAAAAGAAATGGAAAAGTTGAACAAACTCAGACATATACATTTAACAGAACCCTTATCAGAAAAGACCAGGCCCCAATCGCTGGAAGAGATAATTGGTCAGGAAGAAGGTATAAAAGCTCTAAAAGCCGCTCTATGCGGTCCAAATCCACAGCATGTTTTGATATACGGTCCACCTGGTGTAGGTAAAACCGCTGCGGCTAGATTGGTGCTAGAAGAGGCTAAAGCCAATCCTTTTTCACCCTTTAAGTCGGATGCTAAGTTTGTAGAAATGGATGCAACTACATTGAGATTTGATGAGAGGGGGATTGCAGATCCATTGATGGGATCGGTACACGATCCAATATACCAGGGAGCAGGACCGCTAGGGATTGCAGGTATACCCCAACCAAAGCCTGGTGCTGTGACCAAAGCCCATGGTGGTATACTGTTTATTGATGAAATAGGCGAACTTCATCCTGTACAAATGAATAAACTTTTAAAAGTATTAGAGGACAGGAAAGTTTTTTTAGAGAGTGCTTATTATAATTCAGAAGATAAGAACATACCTAGGCATATACATGATATATTTCAGAATGGCTTACCTGCAGATTTTAGATTGGTTGGTGCTACAACAAGGTCCAGCGAAGAATTGCCACCAGCACTGAGATCGCGTTGTGTGGAGATATATTTTAGAGAGCTTACCAGGGATGAAGTGGCACTTATTGCTCAAAATGCTGCGCGAAAAGGTAATTTTGAACTACAAAAGGGTTGTGCTGAGCTAATATCCCGTTATGCTGCCAACGGGCGCGATGCCGTAAATATGATACAGCTGGCTGGTGGGCTTGCTATAATAGAAGGAAGGTCAGTTATTACGCTGGAGGATATAGAATGGGTTATAAATAATGGGCACTACAGCCCAAGGCCTGATTTTGCTGTCAAAGATAAGCCAGAGGTGGGCTGTGTGAATGGTCTGGCAGTTTACGGCCCTGGATTAGGAACTCTTGTGGAAATTGAGGTTGCAGCAAAGGCTGTTGCAAAAGGCAGTGGCGGGATAAGGGTAACGGGTATTGCAGAGGAAGAGGAGATGGGTAATGAAAACAGAAAAATTAGGCGAAGAAGTATGGCTTCTAATTCTATTGACAATGTTATGACAGTATTAAAAAATATATTTTTGATAGACCTGGCAGATTACGATGTCCATATAAATTTTCCTGGAGGCATACCCATTGATGGTCCTTCAGCTGGAATTGCTATTACGACGGCCGTATATTCAGCTGTAACCGGTAAGCCAGTGGATAATTATGTTGCCATGACAGGAGAAATATCCATAAGAGGTGAAGTAAAACCGGTAGGAGGTGTTACCACAAAGATTAGTGCTGCAAGAGCGGCAGGAATTAGAAAGGTTATAATACCCCATGAAAATTTTCAGGGAATTTTCAAACATATAGCAGGCGTTGAAGTAATTCCTGTAAAGGATATAAAAGAGGTTATTAAAATTGCTGTAAGAGATGAGGTATCAGAAGAAAAAGATAAGGTGATACAATTTAACGCCCAGTTAAAAACAATAAAAAATTAATCCAATGGTTTTGCCATTGGCTTTTTTATGTGCTATTATATAATGTGTTATATTTAAATATAACTGGTTAGAGGTGACCAAATGGAAGAAATCGATGTAAAGATAAAGACGATGCCCCTTATTCCATTGAGGGGGTTGACAGTATATCCGTACATGATCGTACATTTTGATGTGGGTAGGAAAAAATCTATATTTGCTATTGAAGAGGCCATGGCCAACGACCAGATGGTTTTTTTGGTGACTCAAAAGAACTTAGATGATGAAGATCCATCTATTGATGGATTGTATAGAGTTGGGACAATAGCTAAAATAAAACAGATTCTAAAACTGCCAGGGGAAGTAGTGAGAGTTTTAGTTGAGGGTATTAGCAGAGGCGAGATTCTTTCAGTGTTGCAGGATGAACCGTTTGTTGAAGTAAACATAAAAGAGCATTTGGATGAACCTTTAGAGAAGAGCAAAGAAATTACGGCGCTCATGAGGGGCGTAGCCAATGCCTTCGAAGAGTATATTGGCTATATAAACAATATTTCACCTGAGATACTTATATCTGTTATTTCCATTGAAGAACCTGGTAGACTGGCAGACGTAATAGCATCACATGTTTCATTAAACACAAGTCAAAAACAGGAAATATTAGAAATATTTGATGTTAGAGAACGATTAGAACGACTCTATGGGATGCTCTTAAACGAGCTTGATATAATGGAAATTGAAAGAGAAATAACGGCGAAAGTAAGAAAGAAGATAGACAAGGTTCAGAAAGATTATTATTTAAGGGAACAATTAAATGCTATAAGAGAAGAATTGGGTGAGGCAGATGATGTTCAGCAAGAAATAAACGAGTACAAAGAAAAAATAGAGAAGGCCAATTTGCCTGACGAAGCCAGAGAAAAAGCATTAAAAGAGCTGGACAGGTTATCAAAAATGGCTCCGGGAGCTCCAGAGAGTTCTGTCATCAGGACGTATCTTGACTGGATATTGGACCTGCCATGGAATACTTTTACAGAGGATAAGCTGGATATAGAAGAAGCGAGAAGGATTTTAGATGAAGATCACTATGGGTTAGAAAAAGTAAAGGAGAGAATATTAGAATACCTGGCAGTGAGAAAATTGAAAAACGATGTAAAAGGTTCTATCCTGTGCCTGGTTGGACCACCTGGTGTTGGCAAGACTTCTTTAGGCAGGTCTATTGCTAGAGCTATGGGAAGAAAATTTGTTAGGATATCCCTGGGTGGCTTGAGAGATGAAGCAGAAATAAGGGGGCATAGGAGGACGTATATAGGCGCTATGCCCGGTAAAATAATATCTTCCCTTAAATATGTGAAAACTTCAAACCCTGTTTTCCTCTTTGATGAAATAGATAAAATGAGTAGTGATTTCAGAGGAGATCCGGCGTCGGCTATGCTGGAAGTGCTGGATCCTGAGCAAAATGTTTCTTTTAGAGATAATTATCTTGATATTCCTTTTGATCTTTCAAAAGTGTTCTTTATAACTACAGCCAATGCCACAGATACCATACCACAGCCGCTTTTAGACAGAATGGAGGTAATATATATAAGTGGTTATACCGACGAGGAGAAATTGAATATAGCTAAAAAGTACTTGTGGCCTAAGCAATTAAAAGAACACGGTATACAAAAGCCTATAGCTATATCGGATAAAGCCATTAAAAAAGTTATAGAAGAATACACAAGGGAAGCGGGAGTTAGAAACCTGGAGCGAAATCTGGCGGCATTGGTGAGAAAGATTGCGAAAAATATGGTCGAAAGAGAGAATTTTAGAGTAACGGTGAGCACGAGAATTGTTGAGAGCTATCTTGGGAAACCTCTCTATAGGCATGAAAAGCCCGAGGAAAAGAATGAGGTAGGTGTGGTGACAGGATTAGCGTGGACTCCTATGGGAGGTGAGATACTTTCTGTAGAAGCTATTAAAGTACCAGGATCCGGCAAACTGGTATTAACAGGCCAGCTGGGAGATGTCATGAAAGAATCTGCTCAGGCAGGGTTTACGTATATCAGATCTAAAGCTAAAGAGTTAGGTATAGATGATCAATTTTACAAAGATTACGATATACACATACACGTTCCGGAAGGAGCTATTCCTAAAGATGGACCTTCTGCAGGAATAACCATGGCTACAGCTATGGTATCGGCTCTTACGGGAAGACCAGCTGACAGAAATATAGCTATGACAGGAGAGATCACTCTGGTAGGGAAAGTATTGCCGATTGGAGGTGTAAAAGAAAAAGTTTTAGCTGCCTATAGAGCAGGCATTAAAAAAGTAATATTGCCTGCAGACAATAGGAGGGACATAGACGATATACCTCAGAGCATCAGGCGAAAGATAGAATTTATATTTGTGAATACCCTGGATCAGGTACTGGACAATGCGCTAAATAAGTGATAGAATATTTATGGTTGCATATAATGACTCCATATGGCATGTACCCCTTGAAAAATTTATTAGGAGGGTGACATGCTATGTTTTGTAAGACGTTAAAAAAATTGAGAAAATCTCATAATATGACGCAAGATGAACTGGCAGAGATGTTGAATTTATCAAGAAGTGCTATTTCTCTTTATGAAACGGGTAGAAGAGAGCCTGATTATACGGTTTTGACTAAACTGGCAGATATCTTTGATGTGAGTGTTGACTTTCTTTTAGGTCGCAATGTAAAATACGGCGTATAGAGATAGAAAAAAAGCAAGAATAAAAGGGTCTATTATGACCCTTTTATTCTTGCTTTTTTTAATTAATCACCAATTGCAACTGGGAGAATATTATGTAAAAAGAGGAGGTGTTATTATGAAAAAAGTATTATTGCTTATATTATCTCTTTTAATTATTGTATCATTTACATCAGGGTGCAGCGCCGAACATAGGATAACTAAAGTGAACTTTACAGAGGTGGTTCGTTCTATCTTTTATGCTCCATATTACGTAGCTATCAATGAAGGGTTTTTTAAAGATGAGGGACTTGAACTCAACATAACGACTGCGCAAGGTACTGACAAAGCTGCTACAGCTGTACTTTCAGGTAGTGCGGATATAGGCCTCATGGGACCTGAAGCGACGGTATATATCCTGCAAGAGGGCAGAAAGGATCCTTTAATCAATTTTGCACAGTGTACTAAGAGAGATGGTTCTTTTCTGGTTGGCAAGAAACCAGAACCGGATTTTAAATGGGAAAATTTGAAGGGTAAAAAAGTAATAGGTGGAAGACCTGGAGGTATGCCAGAGATGACGTTAGAATATATCTTAAAAGAACATGGTATAGACCCTAAAAAAGATCTGGAGTTGATAACAAATTTACAGTTTACGGCAACAGCGGGAGCATTTATGAGATCTGATGCTGATTATGTGGCTCTTTTTGAACCTACTGCATCCTTAGTAGAAAAAGAAAAAGGTGGTTATATTGTAGCATCTATAGGTGCTGCCAGCCACCAAGTACCATATACCACTTTTAATGCGAAGCAGAGCTATATAAAACAGCACCCTGACATCATACAGCGATTCACTAATGCGCTCTACCGAGGCCAGCGTTGGGTACAATCTCATTCGCCAAAAGAGATCGCTCAAACTATAAAATCTTTTTTCCCTGATGCTGATATAGACCTTATGACAACAGTGATAGAAAGATATAAGAAGCAGGATACGTGGAGCACAACTCCGCAGATGAAAATAGAGGATTTTAATATACTGCAGGATATATTGTATCAAGCAGGAGAAATAAAGGAAAAAGTAGATAGTTCTAAACTTATAGACAATACATTTGCTGATAAAGCGGTAAAGTCGATAAAGTAAAAAAATTAAAGCGGCATAGTTGCATAGGCTGTGCCGCTTTGACTTCAACAGAAATGTGGGGGGATATAATGGTAAAAAAGATAATAATTCTCGATGAAATCGGCCTGACGTACCATACTATGGAGGGCGAAACAAAAGCTATTGAAAATGTATCGTTTGATGTCAAGGCAGGAGAATTTGTGGGAATTATCGGCCCTTCTGGCTGTGGAAAGTCTACACTTCTCTCTATAATAGCGGGATTATTGAAGCCTTCGAGAGGTGCGATCAATGTATATGGCAAAGTAGGATACATGTTGCAAAAAGATCATTTATTTGAGTGGAGAAATATAATGCAAAATGTGCTACTAGGCCTTGAAATAAAAGGGATGATAAATGAGGAATCCAAAAAATATGTAAGTGACCTTTTAGATAGATACGGTTTGGGAGAATTTAAATATCATTATCCTAATCAGCTTTCAGGTGGGATGAGACAGAGAGCTGCCCTTATAAGGACATTGGCATTAAAGCCGGATATCGTACTTTTGGATGAAGCTTTTTCGGCTTTAGATTATCAAACCAGGCTGGTAATATCGGATGAAGTATGGAAAATATTAAAGGAAGAGAAAAAAACCGCCGTGATAGTAACCCATGACCTTTCTGAGGCTATTGCTATGTGCGACAGAATTGTGGTTTTATCCCGAAGGCCTGCTACAGTAAAAAACATATATGATGTGAAATTAAGTTGCGTTGACAGGACGCCTATAGGCTGTAGAAGAGCTCCCGAATTTAAAGAATACTTCAATGCTATATGGAAGGAGTTAGATGTCCATGTATAATGACCCAGTGTCAAAAGAGCATAGAGAGTTTTTACGGAAGGTGAAGTTTAAAAATATAGAGGTGAAGATTGCTCAAATCTTGATTTTAATTGCCTTTTTTGGGCTTTGGGAATTGGCAGGAGTAAGAGGATTTATAGATCCGTTTTTGATAAGTATGCCATCAAGGATGTTAAAGACTATAATATCATTGGCTCAAAATGGTTCGCTTTTTTTGCATGTATGGGTGACCCTAAGTGAGACATTAATAGGTTTTGCGGCAGGGACTGTGCTGGGTGTCTTGATAGCTATAGTGTTATGGTGGTCTGATTTTGTTTCAAAGGTGGTTGAACCATATCTCATTGTCCTCAATAGCTTACCTAAAACTGCTTTAGGTCCTGTTTTTATTGTTTGGATGGGAAATAACCAGATTCCTGTCATTACAATGGCTCTGGCTATATCCCTTATTGTTACTATAATAAGCGTGGTCACAGGTTTTATGCAGGTAGATGAAGACAAGATAAAACTTATCAAAACTTTTGGAGGTACTAAGATGCAGATTCTTACTAAAGTAATCCTTCCTGCCAGTGTCCCTACCATTATGTCAGCGATAAAGATCAACATGGGACTTTCATGGGTTGGTGTTATAACGGGAGAATTTCTGGTTTCTAAAGCTGGCTTGGGATATTTGATCGTCTACGGGGGACAAATTTTTAAACTGGATATTGTGATGTCCAGCGTACTTATACTTAGTGTTATGGCTGCCCTTATGTATGTGTTAATTGACTATATAGAAAAAACCATACTTAGAGGAAAATATTAGTTAATGTTTTTTATTAAAAGAATATTGTCATTTTATAAATGCAGTTGTATACTAAATTTGATTTTTGTTGCATGTCAGCTGTGCAGTGCATATATTTTAAAGTGGGAGTGATAAAAGATGAGAATTGCTGCTGTGGTAGACAACGGAGGGTTTGTTGTGCCGCTGCCCGATGGTGCGGACATATTAATTTATGACACTGAAGAGGGTAAAACGTATCAGTATCACAATCCGGGATTTGATGTAGAGACTAATAGGAGAGCCACAACTGTTGAGTTTATGCTTCAGAAACAGGTGAATGTAGTTTGCACGGTGCCAGGTGCTTTTTGTCCTGTTTCAAAAAACAAAGCTGTGGAGAATTCCATAAAGTTTATAAGGTTGGACAATAATATTAGTTTTCAAGAGGTATTATCTGATCTCGATGAGTATCTCAAAGGTATTTCAGCAGATATACCTGATTCTGAGCTGTTTAAAAGATAAAAGGATATTGATAGATTGTAAATGAACAAGGGGTGTAAAACCCCTTTTAAAAAACTTTTGTTCCATTGTGAATTTCATAGTTCCAGTTTTGACCATAGTTGTTGTCCCAGCAATTTTCGTTATCTTTAAAACAAAAATTCAATCTACTGCTATCAGTTACTTTTAACGTTGCTTCCCATCCATGGGGTGTCTTATGCATTTTGATGTCCTTTACATCTTTCCAATTGTCATTGGAACCATATCCGTAGTGAAGGTATATTTCGCTGGGATTGTTTTTAGCTAAAAAGCCGTTATAGGTTATTGTAATCTGATCACCTACGGTTATTGGTACCGGAGTTACGCTAAGAGAGGAAGTTTTGCTTAAACTGCTTAAAACCATATTTTATCCTCCTTTTTATTTACCTTATTTCAAAAATTATTTTTTGATTAAATTTATATAATATGAATGGAACTATTTTCATAAAATACGTGTTTTTACAGTTCAGATAAAAGCATTCCTGCCAGGATCAATACAGCACCAATACTATTTTGTGTTGTCATAGTTTCACCTGCTAAAATATAAGCAAAAATAGCAGAGAATATAGGTTCAGCTGTAAATATCAATGCAGTGTGGGCTGCCGTTGTATATTTTTGCACAGCTGTCTGCACAGTAAATGCTATGGCTGTGGCTAGAAGGCCTGTTATTAACAAGGCTTCCCAGGTAAATATGTTTTTAGGTATTACAGGTTTTTCCCATATAAACGTTGCTATTGTGCTTAAAACAGCTACAGTGCCGATTTGATATATTGCAAAAGGTATAGCTTTAATATACTTGTTAAATATAGAAATAAGTATTATCTGCATGGAGAAAAAAAAGGCACATATCATCGTATATATATCTCCGATGTTAAATGACATATTTTTAAGGCTGTTTAAATCAATACTCAGAAATCCAAGACCTAAAAAAGCTATTATAGTGCCATATATAGTGAACTTGTTGCTTTTTTTATTTAGTATAAAAAATTCAAAGAGAGGTACTAATATGACGCTAAACCCCGTTATAAACCCTGATTTTGAAGCGGTGGTGTACATAAGCCCTAAGGTTTGAAAAGCATAAGCTAAAAAAAGTGATGCACCAACTATAAACGAGTAAAATAGTGTCTTATAGTCTACTTTAAAAGTGTATTTGTAAAAGATTATAGCGAGAGCAATGAATGCTATAAAAAATCTTATAGCTAGAAAATTAAAAACGGGGATATCTTCTATAGCTTTTTTTACAGCAATAAATGTAGCGCCCCATATCAACGTGATAACCAGTAGTGCTATGTCGCTTCTTAATTGTTCTTTTTTCAAATTATATTCCTCCCTCAATTCACTAGCTGGATTTTTTGAAGTGTAAACACGTAAATTATAGCATAAAATGAGCTTTTATTGCAGGATTTTCATTTTTATTTCTATTGTATAGCGTGTTGACAGTATGGTATAATATACTAAAAGTTATGTAAAAGCCTCATAAAGTTTGCCAATCAGTTGACAATATAGAAAAAAATTAATAGGTGATGGGACTCACCATTATGTGCCTTAAGGCTGATGGTTCCTACTAAGTTGTTTGAGAAGGAGTAGTAGGAACTTTTTTATTTTAATGGGGAGGTTGGATAAACGTGAAAAGGCATATCGATTATTTTGAGATGGTTGATGCATTAAAAGCGGATGTTGTTTGTCCTGTTTGCTATTTAATAGATAAATCTGTTGAAAATTATATAGATTCATTTTTATATGAGGGCGTAAATGATGTCGGAATGCGCAAAAGCATAAAATATGCCAATGGATTTTGTAACTATCATGCATGGAAGTTAAGAGAACACGGAGATCCGTTAGCCCATGCCATACTTTATTCTGATTTAATAGAAAATGTTTTAAGGGGTAATATAAGTGAAAAAATACAACCAAAAGAAAAATGCCCATTGTGTAGTAATGAACTGGAAGCAGAAGAGAGATATCTTTCTACATTAAAAGATGCTTTATCTGATGATGAATTTAAGGATTTATACGTGAACTATGGTGGATTGTGTATGAATCACTTTTATTCATTAATAAAGTTATTACCAGTAAAGGATGAGAGGAGGGATATTGTAACAAGCATACAGAGAAAAAGATTGGAAACGATACTAATGTATCTTAAAGAAATAATAAGGAAGTCTGATTATAGGTTCTCTAGTGAACCTTGGGGAGATGAGAAAGATGCCTGGATAAGAGCTGTATACATGTGGGCGGGTAGAAGATGACGAAGTGCTGTTTGAATTAAAATTTAATGAGGGGTGAGTATTGTGGAAGTACGACAGGACGAAGAAAAGTCATTGCGCAAAAATATAACAGCTCTGGGTTGGGTTGCATTTTTCGGTGGGTTAAGCCAAGATATGATTGCACCTATTTTGCCTACATTCTATTCTCAAATTCTTGGATTAAACAAAGAAATGATAGGAATTATCGAAGGCAGTGTGACAACCGCCGTCAGCATAATGCGAATATTATCTGGCATTATATCTGATAAAATAGGGAAAAGAAAAACGCTTGTATTTATAGGTTATTTGCTTTCAGCTTTAGGCAGAATATTATTATCAATAACCAATATCGGATGGGTAGCTTTTGGTTTGCGATTAACAGATGGTGTAGGGAAAGGAATGAAAGATGCACCTCGGGATGCGCTTGTCGCGAGATCTTCAAAAATGAAAAACATGGGATTTGCTTTCGGTTATCAGAGGATGCTGGATACATTAGGGTCATTTATTGGTCCATTGATAACAGCAGGACTTTTGGCTATTCTGATTAATTATATGAATGTCCAAAGATATAAGTTTATATTTTTAATTGCGGGTATTGTCGCTTTTATTACAATATTGCTTGTAGGGTTGTTTGTAAAAGAAAGAAAAACAGAAATTAATACAAACAATAAATTCAGCTTTGATATTACAGTTTTTAAAGGAAAATTTTTATTGTTTTTTATTGTCATGCTCATTTTTACTTTTGGAAATAGCAGTGATGCTTTTTTGATCCTACGGGCTCAAAATGTAGGGGTAAAAGCAGCAATAATTCCTGTAATTATTGCGGTTTTTAACCTTATTTATGCAATATTATCAGTTCCTTTCGGGGTATTGTCGGATAAAATTGGCAGAGTTCAGGTGATAAAGCTAGGATGGCTTATCTATGCTTTGGTATATTTAGGATTTGCACTGGTAAAATCACCGTGGCAGATATGGATTTTGTATATCGTTTATGGCGCATATTACGCTATGACAGAAGGTGTTGCTAAATCGCTTGTTGCACATCTTGTAGATGATTTACATAGGGGTACAGCTTTTGGACTATATAATGCCTCGTTAGGATTGCTAGCGCTTCCTGCCAGTGCGGTTGCAGGCTATTTATGGGATAAAGTGACACCAGCAGCTCCGTTTTATTTCGGTTTCGGATGTGCTGTTATAGCGGTAATTTTATTGAGTATCTTCAGGCTTGAATGATAGAAGAATTTGTTTGGTAAAAATGGCAAGGGAAGCGTTGACTAAAATGGGTTATTGATGCGCAACGTAAAGTTGTGAAAAATTTTTGTGTTTGCGATAAAATTACCGATTTACAAGTTTTAAAAATTGTATTAATATTATCAATAGATGATTAATAAAGGAGATGGGTTTAATTGCAATTCATAAATCCTACCAAAGGTCGTATGAATTTAGAGCAGCTTTGTGATGATATAATTGAATTTGTAAATGAAGATGAAAATAGCGAATATAAATTGATTATAGGTACGGACTCACAATCAAGTAGTAAGGTATGTTTTGTCACTGCAATTATTATTTACAGAAAAGGTAAGGGAGCACGGTATTATTACAGAAGATTTTTCAGCAAAAAGATGAATTCACTTCGCCAGAGAATTGTGATGGAGGCAACATATAGCTTGGATGTAGCTAATCAGATATATGAAATTATCTCAAAGAAAGGCTATGATTATATGGATATAGAAATCCATCTCGATGTAGGGGAAAATGGGAAAACTAGAGATATCCTTAAAGAGGTCGTTAATATGGTTGCAGGTTGTGGATTCTTACCACATGTAAAGCCAGATGCGTATGGGGCTAGCAAGGTAGCGGATAAGTATTCAAAATACGCTATATGATGTTAAAATATATTCCTAACATATTGACGACTTTTCGCATAATACTTGTTCCGGTCTACCTTGCGGTCTTTTTTTTCTCTGCACACAATAACATGTTTTATGCACTTTTAATCTTTCTATTAGCTGGTTTTACGGATGTCGCTGATGGCATAATTGCACGAAAATATGGGTTTATAACGAAATTTGGAACGTTAGTTGATCCACTAGCTGATAAGCTTATGTTGATTGCAGTGCTATTCTCTTTGACGATAAAGAAATTGATTCCGCTTCCTGTTCTTTCAATAGTAATAATAAAGGAAACTATTATGATAATTGGAGCAGCATTTTTGTACAATAAAAACAAGATTGCTATAAGCGCAGATAAATTCGGAAAGATTGCTACAGTAGTGTTTTATATAGCTGTAATAGCTGTTGTTATCAAGTTGCCTTATGCTGCGTATATAATGGCATTGGCTATATTTATGACGATTTTAGCGTTGATAAATTATGCTATAAAGTTTAAAATGATTATAAAATAATTTTAAGTGTTTTTTGAGATATAATAATAAAGAATAAAAAAGAGCAAAGGAGATGTTAGTATGAAGATTGGTTTGGTTGGATTAGGAAAAATGGGTTATAATTTGGCATTAAACATGTTATCTCACGGGCACACCGTTGTGGCTTACAATAGAACTCCTGATAAGACCAAAAACATTGAAAAAGAAGGAGCTATAGGTGCATACAGTCTGGAAGAGATGGTAGAAAAATTGGAGAAAAGAAGGGTTATATGGCTTATGGTGCCAGCGGGGCAGGTGGTCGATGATATAATAGACAAACTTTTAACGCTTTTAGATAAAAATGACATCATAATTGACGGAGGCAATTCCAATTATAAAGATACATTGAGGCGATATGAGAAGATTAAAAGTAATGGCATAGATTTTGTAGACATTGGTACCAGTGGTGGAATCGAAGGGGCAAGATATGGAGTGTGTGCTATGGTTGGCGCTGAAGACGAGGTTTTTAAGTACATAGAACCACTTCTAAAAGATATATCCGTAGAAAACGGATATTTACACACAGGTAGAAATGGGAGTGGACACTTTGTAAAAATGGTGCACAATGGCATAGAATACGGTATGATGCAAGCCATGGGCGAAGGATTTGAGATACTTCAAAAAAGTGGATTTGACCTGGACTTAAAAGAAATCGCCAGGGTATGGAATCATGGCTCTGTAATAAGAGGTTGGTTGATGGAGCTCATGGAAAATGCGTTTAAAAAAGATCCTAAATTGGAAACAATAAAAGGTGTCATGCATTCATCTGGGGAGGGATTGTGGACGGCTCAGACAGCTTTGGAACTAGGTGTTCCGGCTCCAATCATCACTAATTCTGTGTTTATGAGATATCGTTCTGAACAGGAAGACACATTTGCAGGTAAAGTGGTTGCTGCATTGAGAAATGAGTTTGGGGGACATGCGGTAGAGAAAAAATAATCCTGTAGTTGCAGTATGTGCGAAAAGAGGTGACTTTATGGACAATACATCTTGTCTTATGGTTATATTTGGCGGTACAGGAGATTTGACCAAGCGAAAACTGCTACCTGCCATTTATAACCTCTATGTTGAAGGCCTTCTGCCGGATAATTTTGCCACTGTGGCAGTGGGGAGAAAGGCCTATACTCATGAAGAATACAGGATGATAGCTAGAGAATCAGTTATGAACTTTTCCCGTAATGGTATGAATGAAGATAAGTGGAGCGCGCTTTCTGAAAGGATTTATTATGAGAAAGTGGAGTTTCACGATCCAGCGGCATATGTATCGCTCAAAAATTTCCTAAATGAACTGGATAAAAGATACCAGACGAAAGGTAATAGGGTATATTATCTAGCCGTGGCACCGGAATATTTTGAGGTGATTGCGGAGCAATTGCATGATCACAAGATGGCTGAGAATAATGGAGCATGGCAGAGGGTTGTCATAGAGAAGCCCTTTGGTAGGGATTTAAGGTCAGCAGAATATTTGAACCAAAAATTATCGCAGGTTTTTGATGAAAGCCATATTTACAGGATTGATCATTATCTGGGGAAGGAAATGTTGCAAAACATAATGGTGATACGATTTGCTAATGGTCTTTTTGAACCTATATGGAACAACCGATATATCGATAATGTACAGATAAGCATTGATGAGACAGTGGGCGTAGAGAATAGAGGTAATTACTATGAAAAAGCGGGAGCTTTAAGGGATATGGTGCAAAGCCATATGCTTCAGCTTCTGTCACTGGTAGCTATGGAGCCTCCAATAGATTTGAGCACGGATGCCATAAGGGATGAAAAAGTGAAGGTTTTGAGGTCATTGAGGCCGATTACAAGAGAAACGGTATCGAGTTCTGTGGTAAGAGGGCAATATGGGCGAGGGACTATTGATGGCAAGCCTGTTGTAGCGTATAGAGAAGAAGAAAGGGTATCGCCCGATTCTGATACGGAGACATTTGTGGCTTTAAAGACATATGTAGATAACTTTAGATGGGCAGGAGTACCTTTTTATTTAAGGACTGGTAAACGGTTAGCGGATAGGTCTGCTAAGATTGTCATACAATTTAAACAGCTTCCAGGTATCCTGTATTTTAAAGAATATGGTCCTTTGGAGCCAAATCTTTTGGTTATATGGATACAGCCAAGGGAAGGGGTTTATCTTCAGTTTAATGCTAAAAAGCCAGGTCAAAAATATAACATCGTACCTGTACAGATGGATTTTTGCCAGAATTGTAGCCTTTATAATAACTCCCCTGAAGCTTATGAAAGGTTATTATACGATGTAATGCGTGGAGATTCTACTCTTTTTACGCGGTGGGATGAGGTAGAATATTCATGGCGTTTTGTGGACAGCATTGTGAATGCATGGAAGGACGGAAAAGACACTATAGAGGTGTATGAGGCAGGTACATGGGGACCTACAGGTGCAAATGAGCTCCTGAAAAAAGACGGTTTTGAGTGGTGGAATATTACGGCTTGAGCTGCGCAAGCATCAAGCCGTTAAATTTTTTTTTGACTATTTTTTTCTCAATGTGATTTTTATCACAGAAGACAACCCTTTTTTGGAGTATATTATATTACGTAATTCGTTTTATATAACTTGTTTTTGAGGGTCGAGATAATTTTGATTGTGGGAGGTAAGATTTTATGAGCATGTTTTGCTATCAGTGTCAGGAGACGGCAAGGGGAACTGGCTGCACCTTGAGAGGTGTATGTGGAAAAACTGAAGACGTGGCGAATCTGCAAGATTTATTGATTTATGCGCTAAAAGGTATAGCAATTTGCAATGCCAAAGCAAGGGAAAAAGGGATAGCGGAGGAAAAAACCAATAAATTTTTGATCGATGGGCTTTTTGCTACAATAACCAATGTAAACTTTGATAAAAATTACTTTATAAAAAAGATTAAAGAAGCATTATCTCTGCGAGATGAAATCAAAGCAAAATTAGCGAAGGCTGGCGTAAACGTGGAAAACTTGCACGATTCGGTATCGTGGAACCCTTCATCAGAGAAAGAGTTTTTTGCTAAGGCTGGACAGGTAGGGGTGCTGTCCACAGAAGACGAGGATATAAGATCATTGAGACAACTCATAACTTACGGCGTAAAAGGTATGGCAGCCTATGGGTATCATGCATATGTCCTGGGCTACAAGGATGAAAAAATATTTGAGTTTATGGAGAAGGCATTGGCCGCAACGGTAGATGACAGCTTGACAGCTGATGATCTGGTGGCACTGGCCATGGAAACAGGTAAATACGGTGTAGATGTAATGGCTCTGCTGGATAAGGCGAATACATCAACCTATGGTAATCCTGAAATTACTAAAGTAGACATAGGGGTAAGAAACAATCCGGGTATACTTATAAGCGGGCATGATTTAAAGGATCTTGAAGAATTGCTGGAGCAGACCCAGGGAACTGGTGTCGATGTCTATACCCATGGTGAGATGTTACCTGCCCACTATTATCCAGCATTTAAGAAATACCCTCATTTTGCTGGCAATTACGGCAATGCCTGGTGGCAACAGGATAAGGAGTTTGAGAGCTTTAATGGTCCAATATTGATGACTACTAACTGCCTCATACCACCTAAAGATTCTTACAAGGATAGGCTTTATACTACTGGCGTTGTGGGATTTGAAGGGGTAAAGCATATTCCTGTAGGGCCCGATGGAAAGAAGGATTTCTCGGAGATAATAGAACACGCCAAGAGATGTCAGCCTCCTGTGGAGATAGAAAAAGGTGAAATTGTAGGTGGATTTGCTCACAATCAGGTATTGAGCCTGGCAGATAAAGTCGTGGATGCGGTTAAATCAGGCGCAATAAAGAGATTCTTCGTGATGGCTGGTTGTGACGGCAGGATGAAGAGCAGACAGTATTACACCGATTTTGCCAAGGCATTGCCAAAGGACACGGTAATCCTTACAGCCGGCTGTGCCAAGTACAGGTACAATAAACTGAACCTCGGAGATATCAATGGAATACCCAGGGTACTGGATGCAGGACAGTGTAATGATTCATATTCATTGGCTGTAATTGCATTAAAATTAAAAGAGGTATTCGGTCTTGACGATGTAAACAAATTGCCCATATCCTACAATATCGCATGGTACGAGCAAAAGGCTGTAATCGTGCTCCTTGCGCTTTTGTACCTGGGCGTAAAGAACATTCATCTAGGGCCAACACTGCCGGCGTTCCTATCGCCCAATGTAGCCAAGGTATTGGTGGAGAAGTTTGGCATAGGCGGAATAAGCAATGTAGACGATGACATAAAGATGTTTATGGGCGTATAAGGATTAGAATATTGCGAAGGCACGCGTATTGATCTTCCTTAGCGGAGATCAGCCGCGTGTCTTTTTATTGCATTTGCACTTTTTTTAAATGTATAATGATGTTATAAAAATAAGAGCAATAATTGAGGGGAATTACTATGAACGGAATTACAGATGAACATAAATATCTTTTACAGTCGGTTAAACAATGGTTTAAAAGACCTGAACAAATAAGGCATTACAAGGATGAGATTTATCAAGGGCCGACTCCTGCAGAGAGATGGTTATTGAATAAACTTCCTGTTAAAGGTTCGGTATTGGATGTTGGTTGTGGGGCTGGGCGAATTTCTATATATTTAGCGGAAATGGGTTATCATGTTACGGCTGTCGATATAAGTGAAGAGCTTTTAAATATTGCATCTAAAGAGACAGAAAAAAAGGGGTTGAATATAAATTACAGGTTGGTAGATGGCCTCACATTGCCTTTTCGAGATAATGAGTTTGATGCTCTCATTGCATTTAAGGTGCTTTGTTATATTCCAACAAGGGATTTACGGCATCAGTATTTACAAGAATTGTACCGTATACTGAAATCCGGAGGGACTTGCCTGATAACACAATATATCGTACCCGATGATTTTATTGAAGAGTCAAAGGATGAATATTTTTATATGAGTCCTGCTGCTAATTTTAAGATTCTTGAACAAGGTGATAATTTTCCATTAGGAGAAGGTTATGTTCGATGGTTTACTGAGGGAGAATTAAAAAGTGAATTGGAGGATACATCTTTTGAATTGATTAGTTTTGAAAATGATGAGAATTATCAGGGAACAGGCTATATAAGGTTAATAGAATTGAAAAAACCCGTTTAAAATAAGAAATAAAAATATTATAAAATAGAGGAGAGCAGTAAAAAAGGAAGTGATGCCGAATGGCAGAGCCATTAAAAATAATAAACGGGAATTACACGTATGCCGACTATGTGAAATGGCCGGAAGATGAAAGATGGGAGTTAATTGACGGAACAGCATATATGAGTGTGGCTCCATCCAGGAGACATCAGGAAGTTCAGGTAGAACTGTTGAGACAGATATCAAATTATTTGCTTGATAAACCGTGCAAGGTTTATGGATCACCATTTGATGTGCGACTGGCTGAAGAAGGTGAGGACGATGAAAAAGTAAAAGACGTGGTTCAACCGGATATAACTGTAATATGTGATAAATCAAAACTGGATGATAGAGGATGCAAGGGGAGCCCGGATTTGATTATGGAAATTGTTTCACCTTCTACAGCTTTTATGGACTATATCAAAAAGTTGTCTTTGTATGAAAAGAAACAGGTTAAAGAGTATTGGATTGTCCATCCAATAGATGAAATTGTTATGGTGTATAAATTAAATGAAAATAAAAAATATGGCAGGCCTGAAATATACTCTAAAGAAGATAATGTTAAGGTGGGAATATTTGAGGATTTAATTATATGTTTAAAAAAAGTTTTTGAGGAATAATTAAGAATTAATCGTATAATTAAGAATTAATCGTATTGACATTTGTTCGGTATCTGGTATATTATATAAAATAAAAAGGTTAACGGCGATGAATGAGAGGAGTAGGCGGTATCGGCTTAAAAGAGAGGAAAGCTCGCAGGCTGAAAGGCTTTCTTAAGAACGGCCGCTGAAGGTAGCTCAGGAGCTTTTCGGGTATGCCCGTTATTGCTAAAGAGTGCCTGAACGGAAATAAGGTGGTACCGCGGAGCCTTTCGCCCTTAATGCGAAGGCTTTTTTTAATAATTTACATTAAATCAGGTTTGTACTAAACCTTACACAAAAAGCATTGAACATATAATTACGGAGGTATTGCATATGAAAGAATTGCCAAAAACCTATGATCCTTCAGATTTTGAAGCCAGATTGTATAAAAATTGGCTGGATAAAGGTTATTTTGTTGCCCATATAGATGAAAAGAAAGAGCCTTTTACCATCGTCATGCCACCACCAAATATTACCGGATATTTGCACATGGGCCATGCTATTGATAACACCTTACAGGATATCATTGTAAGGTGGAAACGAATGCAGGGCTATAATGTATTGTGGTTGCCAGGAACAGATCATGCCAGCATAGCTACAGAAGTTAAAATTGTAGAACAATTAAGAGAGGAAGGGCTTAGCAAGTATGATCTGGGCAGAGAGAAGTTTTTAGAGAGGGCATGGAAGTGGAAAGAAAAATACGGTGGCAGAATTCTGGAGCAGTTAAAGAGGCTGGGCAGCTCCTGTGATTGGACACGGGTCAGATTTACTATGGATGAGCGCTGTTCCCGTGCAGTAAGAGAGGTATTCTATCGATTATATAAGAAAGGGCTGATATACAGGGGTGACAGGATAATAAACTGGTGCCCTGATTGTAATACGGCTCTTTCCGATGCAGAGGTAGAATATGAGGAAGAAAAAGGGCATCTTTGGCATATCAGGTATCCTTTTAAGGATGGATCGGGATATGTTACGGTGGCCACTACCAGGCCTGAAACCATGCTGGGAGACACAGCGGTGGCGGTACATCCTGACGATGAAAGGTATAAAGGCCTTATAGGTAAAGTACTGATATTGCCTATAGTGGGTAGGGAGATACCGCTGATTTCTGATGAATACGTGGAAAAAGAGTTTGGTACAGGAGCAGTTAAGATAACTCCTGCTCACGATCCTAATGACTTTGAAGTAGGCTTGCGGCACGGCCTGGAAGCTATAAAAGTCATTGATGATAACGGCCGCATGACAGAGATCACAGGCCAGTTTGCTGGTATGGATAGATATGAGGCAAGGAAGAAAATCATAGAGATACTGGAGCATGAAGGTTATCTGGTGAAGGTAGAAGATCATGTACACAATGTGGGACATTGTTATAGATGCCATACAGTTGTAGAACCATTGGTATCTAAACAATGGTTTGTGTCTATGAAGCCATTGGCAGAACCTGCACTTGAAGTAGTTAAAAACGGTCAGGTAAAGTTTGTGCCTGAGAGATTTTCTAAGATATACATAAACTGGCTTGAAAACATTAAAGATTGGTGCATATCGAGGCAGCTATGGTGGGGCCATAGGATACCTGCATGGTATTGTGATGTCTGTGGTCATACTACTGTGTCCATAGACGATCCAAAAGCCTGTGAAAACTGTGGCAGTCAGGATATACATCAAGATGAAGATGTGCTGGACACATGGTTCAGTTCTGCTCTGTGGCCTTTTTCTACTCTTGGATGGCCTGAAAATACTGATGATCTCAGGTATTTCTATCCAACCAATGTGCTGGTAACAGGTTATGATATTATATTCTTCTGGGTGGCCAGGATGATATTCATGGGTTTGGAGTTTATGGGGAAACCGCCCTTTGAGTACGTTTTTATTCACGGATTAGTAAGAGATGAACAAGGAAGAAAGATGAGCAAATCTCTGGGTAATGGCATAGATCCAATTGATGTGATAGATAAGTATGGGGCAGATACACTAAGGTTTACCCTGGCTACTAATAATTCTCCGGGCAATGATATGCGCTTCAGCTATGAGAGGGTGGAAGCCAGCCGCAATTTTGCTAACAAGCTCTGGAATGCATCGCGATTCGTGTTACTGAATATCGGGGAAAGATCGGTGAACATACCTGATTTAAATAAGGTAAGCATCATTGATCGGTGGATACTCCACAGGTACAATCAGCTGGTGTTGGAGGTCACGGAAAACCTGGAGAAATTTGAATTGGGCATCGCGGCACAAAAACTATATTCATTTATATGGGATGAATATTGTGACTGGTATATAGAATTGTCTAAGGTAAACATAGGGTATAATGACGAGAGGGCTGAAGTGACAAAAGATGTGTTGCGCTATGTCCTTGATAATACGCTCAGGTTGCTTCATCCGTTTATGCCTTTTATCACCGAAGAGATATGGCTTACTATCCCGCATGAGGGAGAAACCATTATGAAATCCAGCTGGCCTGTGTACGATGACAAGCTGGTATTTGAAAAAGATGCTGATGCTGTAGGTATATTGATGAATGTTATAAGGGAAATAAGGAATATAAAGGCCCAGGTAAATGTATCTCCAGCTAAAAAAGTTAATGTAGTAATTGATGCCGATGAAGAAGTAAGCATATTGTTGAACAAATGCAAAGATTATATCGTGAAATTAGCCAATGTAAGTGATATAATATTTAGTAATAAGGCGCCAGAAAAAGCTATGACAGCTGTGTTTGAAGGCGGTAATATATATATACCTCTTGAAGATTTGGTTGATGTAGCTCAAGAATTGGAGAGATTAAATAAAGAATTGGCTGGCGTTGAAAAGGAGATAGCTCGCTCCGAAAAGCTTCTATCCAATCAGGGCTTTTTGAGCAAAGCTCCGAAGAATGTTATAGAAGCTGAAAAAGAAAAATACGAAAAGTATAAAGAAATGTGGAGGAATTTAAAGGAGAGGATAAGTGAATTGGGGATATGAGGTCTATTTTTGCCTTCTTAAAGAAAAGCCCCGGTACTGATGAGATCATTATAAGAGAGGCAAAGCCTGATGATGCCCAAGGTATAATTAATGTTATGAGGAGCGTCGGCAGTGAAAAAATATTTACTGTTTCTGAGTACTTTCCTATGACTGAAGAAGAAGAGCGTGATTTTATCAAACGCATGGACCGAAAAAAAGATATGATTTTTGTAGCTGCAAAGGGTAAAGACATCGTGGGGTGTCTTACCCTTTTCAGGTATTATGGTGGTAGGTCGCCAAAAGTACAACATGTAGGCGAGATAGGTATTAGCATTATAAGTAGCTATAGAAACCAGAAGATTGGTAGCAGGCTGCTGGAGTTTGCTATTGATTGGGCAGCTAAGCATGACTATGAGAAGTTGTGTCTTAGCGTATTTAGTACCAATGAAATAGCTATTCATGTTTATAAAAAGTTCGGTTTTGAAGAAGAGGGCGTAAGAAAGAAGCAGTTTATAGTGAACGGTATGTATGTGGATGAAATAATAATGGGAAAGTTTTTGACGAGGTGAGAAAATGACATATGAAGATGCGGTAGCCTATATTCACAGTGTATCTAAATTTGGCGTGAAATTGGGCCTTGAGAATATGAAGAGGTTATTACAGTTGATGGGTCACCCTGATAGGTATTATAAAATTGTGCATGTAGCAGGTACCAATGGCAAGGGTTCTACTTGTGCCATGATTGACAGCGTTTTAAGGACAGCAGGTTATAAGACGGGACTGTATACATCTCCATATCTTGAGGTATTTAATGAAAGGATAAGGATTAATGGAGAGAACATCCCTGATGATGATCTTGTAAAGATGGTAGAATACATAATACCTTTGGCGCAGCAGATGGTAAAAGAAGGGCATAACCATCCCACCGAGTTTGAAATTATAACAGCAATAGCCCTTAAATATTATCAGATCAAAAAAGTAGATATAGTGGTGTTGGAGGTTGGGCTTGGTGGTAGATTTGATGCAACCAATTCCGTAGAACATACCGATGTATCTGTGATAACCACGATAGACATGGATCACATGAAGACGCTGGGCGACACCATAGAAAAGATCAGCTTTGAAAAAGCAGGTATAATCAGACAGAACGGTTTGGTCGTTACGTATCCTCAGCGTGATGAGGCTATGGCTGTTATTGAGGATCGTTGTCGAGAGCTTCAGGCCAGGCTTATAAAGGTAGATACATCGCGCTTGACGATAAAAAAAGCATCTTATATAGGTGAGGTGTTTGATTATAAAGATTTAAAAGATGTAGAAATAGGCCTTGTAGGGATGCATCAGGTTTTAAATGCCGCTACAGCTATTGAGGCTATTTGGGCCTTAGAAGAAACTGGGGTGCCTGTAGGGGAGAAAGCCCTAAAAAATGGTCTGAAGTATGCTAGGTGGGCTGGAAGAATGGAGATATTGAAAGAAAATCCGTTTGTAGTAATAGATGGTGCACATAACCCGCAGGGCGCCAGGACTCTAGCGAAAAATGTAAAGGAATTATTTAGATACAAGCGTTTAGTATTGGTGATAGGGGTACTTAAAGATAAAGATGTTGACGGTATCCTTGATAGCATAACGCCCATCGCGGATATGATTATAACCACCCAACCAGACAGTTACAGGGCATTGGATGCCTATGAATTGGAACAAAAGGTAAAAATGCGAGTGAAATGTGATGTGATGGCTGTAAAAGATATAAAGGAGGCAGTATATAAAGCAATAAATAGCGCTGAAGAAGAAGATATGGTGCTCTTTTGTGGCTCGCTGTATTTAATAGGCCACGTGAGAGAGATAGTGAGACATTTGACATGATGCGAGGTTTATGATAAAATTATACCGTTGCCGCTCGGAGAAGGTCTGTCATCACCTTCTACGGCGAGAAGAGTTTTTGGAGGTGCGAAGATGTACGCAATTATTCAAACCGGTGGGAAGCAGTACAGAGTCCAGGAAGGCGATGTATTAGAGGTTGAAAAGCTAAACGCTGAACCCAATGATGTGGTTGAGTTTAATGAAGTCTTAGCTGTGTCAAAGGATGACAATTTACAAATTGGCAGTCCGTATGTGGAAGGCGCTAAGGTGCAAGCCAGAGTGCTGGAACACGGTAAGGGCAAAAAAATAATCGTGTTTAAATACAAACCTAAAAAGAATTATCGCAGAAAAAAAGGGCACAGACAGCTTTTTACGAGAATTGAAATTCAGAAAATACTTGTCTAATAGCTGATATGATAGAGGTTGTTATAAATAGAAATTGCGATGGAAAGATATTAGATTTTAAGGTTACAGGACATGCTGGATATGGTGAATATGGAAAGGATATAGTTTGCGCAGCTGTTTCCGCTGTTGTGCAAACAGCACTATTGGGTGTAAAAGAACTTACGAGGGCACACGTTGAGAAATCTGTAGCTGAGGGAAAAATTGTTTTTAAGATAATAGAGGTTTCGTTTGAAGATAGGGTGAAGATGGACAGTATACTGGAGACTATGGTACTTGGCCTTAAAGATATTGCTGAAGGGTACGGTAAATACTTAAAGGTTGAGGATAGGAGGTGTTAGATATGATGAATCTTCAGCTTTTTGCCCATAAAAAAGGTGTTGGAAGCTCTCGAAACGGAAGAGATAGCGAGTCTAAAAGGCTTGGCGTCAAGAGAGCAGATGGTCAATTTGTCAAGGCGGGTAACATACTGGTAAGACAGAGAGGTACAAAAATACATCCGGGTAACAATGTCGGAATGGGTAAAGATCACACTCTTTTTGCATTGGTAGACGGCATTGTGTCTTTTGAAAGAAAAGGTAGAGATAAAAAACAGGTAAGTGTTTATCCCCAGGTTGCGACGGTTGAAGGTTAAGCTGTAAATAATATATATTTGTAAAAAAGGCTCTGCTCTCAGCAGGGCTTTTTTTACAAATATTTTTTGAAGCCTAAAATAAGAAAGTGGATGGAAGTGAGGAAGTGAGCGTTTTGGATGATGAAGAAATGATACGCATATACAGGCAGCAGCGGCATGATTTTTTGAATTATATACAGATAATATTGGGATACCTGCAGATAGATCAAAAGGATAGAGCAATTGATTATATACATAAAATTATAGATGAAATAAATGAAGAAAGGAGTATTTTTCTATTAAATACGCAGTCTATTATAAGGCTTTTGAAGCTGAAATACGAACTAAAAAGACGTGGCATAAATTTATCTATAAAGATTGATGATATTGTTGAGGATATAGATGTTGACGCAGTTTCTATAAAAGCTATAGAGGATTATAGTCCAGACGTGCAATTACATATAAAACAAGGTAAAAATGGTATAGAGTATATTTTGAGCAGGAAAGAAGGTGATTAAATGTTTGTAGATGTGGCGGAGATATTTGTTAAAGGTGGCAATGGGGGCAATGGAGTCATTTCTTTTCGAAGAGAGAAGTATGTTCCCATGGGTGGACCTGATGGAGGCGATGGGGGAAAAGGTGGTGATGTGATATTAGAAGTGGATCCGGGTTTAAGGACGTTGATGGATTTCAGATATAAAAGGAAATATGTAGCACAGAATGGTGAGCATGGTAAAGGCAAAAATATGACCGGGAAAAACGGAGAGGACCTGATAGTTAAAGTACCGCCAGGCACAATTATAAAAGATGCAGAGACAGGTGAAGTGCTGGCAGATTTGGTGGCAGAAGGTCAAAGGGCTATAGTTGCCAAAGGTGGCCGTGGAGGAAGAGGAAATGCCCGCTTTGCCAGTGCTACAATGAAAGCACCAAGATTTGCTGAAAGTGGACAACCCGGTGAGGAGCATAGGCTTATATTGGAATTAAAATTGCTGGCTGATGTAGGTCTTTTAGGATTTCCCAATGTAGGTAAATCTACTATTTTGTCTGTTGTGACGGCAGCACGGCCGAAGATTGCAGATTATCCCTTTACTACATTGACGCCGAATCTGGGCGTTGTAGATAGGGGCGAGGATAGCTTTGTTATCGCAGATATACCAGGGCTTATAGAAGGGGCTCATGAAGGAGTAGGATTAGGGCATGAATTTCTAAGGCATATAGAGAGAACAAAGGTATTAGTGCATGTGCTTGATGTATCGGGCTTAAGCGGTCGGGATCCTGTTGAAGATTTTGATAAGGTAAATGAAGAACTGGCTTTATATAGCCAAAAGCTAATGGAAAAGAAGCAGATAATAGCCGCCAATAAACTTGACGTAACAGGAGCTGATAAGGTTTATGAAAGGGTAAAGCGGGAGCTTGGCCTGAGGGGTTACGAGGTATATGGTATATCGGCGGCTACAGGCATGGGGATAAATAAACTGATGGATAAAGTTGTTGAAGTTTTAAAAGAAGAAATCAAAACTGAGCACAAGGAAGATGCCCCGATTGTAAATCAGGTCATAGAAGTAGTATATAAAAAGAAGGAGCGCCCCGAATACGAAATTCACAGAGACGAAGAGGGGAGATATGTCATAGAAGGAGCTTTTGTTGATAGGGTGATGTCCAGGGTAAATACTCAGGATATTGATTCTATAAGGTATTTACAGGCTTCTCTGCAACGGAAAGGTATTATGGATGAATTATTAAATATGGGTATAAAAGACGGCGATATTGTAAAGATAAAAGAATACGAGTTTGAATATAGAGCGTAATAAATTTTTTATATTAATTGCGGGGTTAAAATCCCGCAGTTTTTTATTTTATATGTAAAAAACGGAGAAAATTCAAGAAAATGCAATTAATATTGAGAAAAAAGAAGAAAACACATAAATATTTATTGTTTTTAAGTGAATTTAAGCTTTGAAAATGTTTTTGTTACAAGTTAAAATAGATATAAACAAACATAAATACATAACAATAAACATAAATCAGTGCTATATTGATTATGATTTAATACAAGGGGGGTTGGATAACAATCAAAAAGACGCCAAATTAAAATCAATCTAAAAATCTATAAAAAGTGTTGAAATCAAAAGGGGGACTATGCATGCTATTTAAAAGGTCTAGATTCATGTCTATTGTACTTATTTTAATTGTTGTGTTAAGTTTTACGTTCTCAGGCTGTGGAAGTAAAACAAAAAGCACAAGTATAAACAACAATTCAACAAAAACTTCTCAGGTATCAGACGATGAGAATAGTCCAAAAGTGAATAAGCAGAAAATATTCCGAGAAGGTCAATGTGGTTGGCCAAAACCGCCGTTATATCAAGGGAATCCTTTTGCTTCTGGAGGAATTGGTTGGCCTGCCAGTGCAGCTATTATGGAAGGTTTGTATCAATTTGTAAGGACTTCTGATAAGATTTATCCTAGGTTAGCAGAGAGTATGCCTATCCACGAAGGAAATAAGAGTATAGTAAAAATAAGAAAAGGTGTAACTTGGAACGATGGAAAACCTTTTACAAGCAAAGATATATGGGCATATTATACGCTTAACAATGGAGAATTTATAACCAAAATGTTAAAAGCTATAGAGACACCTGATGATTATACGGTTGTATTTGTCTGGAACGACCCTCAACCGATTGATAAAATAAAAAATCTTTTGATTGCTCAGCCGTCTCAAGGTACGATACCATATCACATATATGGAAAATACGTAGATAAGGCCGCGGAGCTTTTGAAAAAAGGCAAGCCTGCGACAAGCCTGGATAAAAGAGGACCTTTCGGAATTGATCTAGTTGACGATAAACAGTTAAATGATGAGCTTACAAAGAATTGGCAGGCATTTATTAAAGAAAATCCTAAATTACCTATTGGTACGGGTCCATATAAGGTGGAAAAAGTAACTGCATCTGATATGATACTGGTTAAAAGACCGGATTACTGGAATGCAAAGAATGTAAAATTTGATAAGATCATATGCAAGCAGGTCCCTGATTTATCTGGACAATATGCTATGTTAAGGGGTGGACTCTTCGACAGGTATGATGGTACTCAGCCAAAAGATATACTGGAATCGATCTTAGCGGCTAATAAAGATTTAATACATTACAAGATGCCAAACTATTCTGACAGAGGATTTGTTTATAATATTCAAAAACCTCCATTTAACGATGTGAGATTTAGAAGAGCCTTGACGTATGTATTTGATAAGTCAAAGATAAGGGAAGTGGGCAATTATTATGGTATTGAGTCTACAGGTTATTCGATAATGGGTATGCCTCTTCAGTTTGTAGAATGGTTTGTGCCCCAGGATATAAAGGATAAGATGACAAAATTCCGTTATGATCCGGCGGAAGCTGAAAAAGAATTAAAGGCTATCGGTTGGTCAAAAGGAAGCGATGGTATCTGGCGAGATAAAAATGGCAAAATGCATGAGTTCGTAATAGGTGCTAATAATGGTAACTTTTCTATAGTTACATCTGCTGAAGTAAGTGCTGAACAGCTTACGAAATTCGGATTTCCGACTAAAGTAAAGTCAGCCGACTCCTCCATATTTTACGCAGCGGCTCAGGATAAGCATGAATATGACATGTCTGCAGATACGCTAGATGTTTCGTGGGCATTTAATGTACCATGGTGGCCTCTTTCCAATTTTTATTGGGGATATGAGAGCAAAGCTGGTAATTTCCCCAGAATACAGAGCGGCCCACAAGCTGGTAAACTCAATATGGTTTATCCCGGCCCTGATGGTAAAATGGTAGATATAGATAAAATGCTCAAACAAATGCTGTATATGAGTGAAGAAGACATGAATAGAGCTGCCGGCGTATTAACATGGATTGCTAATGAAAATGCTTTTGGACTGGACTGGTTCCAGAATACAACAGGTACATGGTTTAACATGAAGACGGTTAAGATGAAGGGTGGCTGGCCTATGGCAGATCAAATTCAAAAATATAATAGAGATATGCCTATTCCTACGGATCAAAAAGATTTGGATAGGATTATCGAAACAAATATAGGTTTTGGTGGGTTTGAGCTGTTTGTCAATGGAGAATTGATGCCCAATTAAAAATTTATTTATATAATGGAGGAAGTAACCTATCTTTTAGCGTTGTAAGGTGGGCTACTTCCTTCATTATAGCGACAATATATCGCAAAAAGTAGGTACAAAAAAAGACCTTCTTCAGGCCTTTCTACTTCAAACAATTTATAGTCACATTACGATCACAATGGAGGGAGATGGATTCGAACCATCGAAGGCTGAGCCAACAGATTTACAGTCTGCCCCCTTTAGCCACTTGGGTATCCCTCCCTGTTGACGATTTATATATTAACATGAATATATGAATTTGTCAATACGAAAGTTTTTGAATCACGGTATGTTCTTTCCACTTACCATTTTGTAAGCGTATATAATATAAAATCCCGCGGATAAGCCAATCAATGAACATACCCAACCATACTCCAACTACACCCATTTTTAACGGTATTCCTAATATGTAGCCCAATGTGATTCTGAAAACCCACATACCTATAATAGAAGTAACCATTGTATATTTCGCATCGCCAGCACCTTTTAAACCTGCAGGTAAAACAAAAGCCAACGACCATACAGGTAGCCATACTGCATTCCACTTAAGCAGAGTTGCAGCAAGAATTATTATATCATTGTTTTGAGTATATAAAGATACCAGCATTTTGGCAAGCGGAAACGAAAATGCGCCCAATATCGTAAGACATAAAGTTGATAGTTTCGTCAAATACCACATAGAATCTTTTGCCTCATCGCTATTTCCTTTGCCCATATCCTGACCAACAATGGTAGTTGCAGCTATGCTCAATGCTGATCCTGGTATGTTTAACAAACCAGCCACAGAACCGGCTATGTAGTTTGCTGCAATAGATATAGTGCCCATATCTACTATATAAATCTGTGTTATTAATTTGCCCCCATTAAAGAGCAATGATTCTATACTGGCAGGAATGCCTATATTAAATATTGATTTAAGGAGTATAGTATTTAATTTAAATCTTTGCATCTGAGTCAGTTTAATAATTTTTGAACCCCTTATTAAAACTAACATTATTGCAACTGTCCCGACGATCCTAGCACTGGCAATTCCCAACGCTGCGCCCCTGACTCCCAGACCAACGAAAAACATATGTAAGAACAAGAGATTAATTCGTAAACCATAAATTAACAGATAGCTTAAGATCACGTTAATTATATTCATTATAATTGTAATCTTCATAGGAGTTTTAGTGTCACCAGCACCTCTAAGCACACCACTAGCTATAAGTTGTAATGAAATGAGCGGATATGTCAACAGGGTTATGGTCATATATATGTTGGCATTATTTATAACACTTAGTTCTGCTGAACCAAATAGCAATGTAATCATATATCGACGGAAAATCCACATTACTGTTGTAATTATTAAAGATAATAACGTCCCTGAATAAATAGCCTGCTTTGCCGATTCATTGGCATATTTCACGTTACCTTGACCTATGTATTGTGCTACTACTACTGTACCACCTACTGCTAATGCAGAGAAAAATGCGATAAATATGTTATTTATAGAATCAACCATTCCTATTGCTGAGACAGCTTCTTTTCCCAGACGACTAGCCATAATGGTATTTATAACACCCATAGACATTACAAATGTTTGTTCAGTGATAATGGGTATAGTTAGATTTAAAACATCTTTTCGAATTAACATTTTCATGTCTCCTTGATTATCAATAAAATTAAATTAAAAAATTATTTAATTACGCCACTATCATAACGATGCTCTACCTATAATAGGGCTATATAATAAACATGAATATTTTACAATAGAGCATTTAGAACATGACATAGATTAAAATATCACTTTATTTTAAAAAAGTCAACAATTCCAGGGCGCAGTGTTCTTGACATTTGACGATAGATATTGTATACTATAAAAGTCGTTATTGATATTAAGTGATAAGCGAAAACATCGATATTATGGAGGGATACCCAAGTGGCTAAAGGGGGCAGACTGTAAATCTGTTGGCTCAGCCTTCGATGGTTCGAATCCATCTCCCTCCACTATAAAAGAGAAAATAATAAATAGCCCGTACATTACGTGACGGGCTATTTATTATTTCGGTTTATATATTGCATGTTACATCCTGGTGTTTATAAGGTTGCCGGATTCGTACTTCTTTAGCCCCTTTTCAAAGATGATAAAAGCTATGGTTGTATAAAGTAGGACAAACGCCAGAAGGATCAAAATTTTTTCTGTTGAAAATGTCTTTATTATGTTGACGGGGATATATGTGATAAACGCTGCCGGTATTATTGTATACAGTATAAATAAAGTGAGGCCCTTAAAAATTCCCTCAGGATAAATAGTAAAACTGACTATAAATTCTTTTATGGTTTCAGCCAAAAACCCAGCATTACCCAAGTAAAACGAAAAAGAATGGGCTACGACCATCAGCCCTGTGTGTAACAGAGCCCCTGTGATACAAAATAAAGTAAATAACAGAAAGGCCTTTATATTAAACCCCTGCGATATGAAAAAGAGTATATAACCGTATGTTAAATCGCCCCATGCTGATACCATGGTGTTTGAAACCAGGAGATTTACCAGAACGTTTTTAGGCTGTAACAAATATATATCCAGTTCCCCATTTACTATTATATTTGTTATGTTTCTTATATTGCCAAATACTATATGGGCCATACCGTAAGAAGATGAGGCCAAACCCCAGAGGAGTAAAACCTCCTTTAGTCCATATCCTCCCACATTGCCTACTTTTTCAAAAAGCAGCCACCAGAAAACCAGGAAGGCACTGTTGTTTAAAGCCATACCCAGAACCTGCAGTATAAAACTTACCCTGTATTCCATGGCACTGGAAAGGTTCAACAGGAAATACCTAGCAATTAACTTTAAATGGCTTTTAACCTCCGTTAACATTCAAACACCTGCTTCCTAATTTAAATAAATATATAGAAAGAAACATGAAAGTCAGAAGGTATACCAACTGATATGATAAGATTTCTATGGAGATATGGGGGTCGAAACTTACAAGTAATTTGGCTGGGCCATATGTGACGTATGCAAATGGTAATTTAAGGGATATAGCCTTGAGCCAACCTGGAAACATTTCTATAGGTATCAGCATTCCTCCGACTATAAATATTAGCTTGGTGTATATCCAGAAAAAGGCCGTGTTTTCTTCGAACCAGAAAGATGTCAGCGAAAGTGCTGTGGTTATAAAAAAATTTATGGATATACTCATAAACATTGACAGAGCAATTACTGGTAATATAGCTATATTAACTTTTAAAGGGCCTACAAAAGTATAAGTTAAAACACCTGCTGCGATTATGTTCGTTAGTGTTTTCAGTATAATTTCACCCCAGGCGTTAAAGTAATTGTAAAAGATATAGTTATAAGGCTTATTTATGAGATAAGCAATATTACCGTTTTTTACGTCTGTGTTTATGGTTTTAAAGATGTCGGTTTTGGCTAAGGATATGACCTCTGTCATAAATAGATACCAGAGAAGCTGCTTAAATGTAAAACCAGAAATTACACTTTTGTCTTTGTAAATATTTGACCAGAGGTTTACATAGATAAACAGTATAAACATAACAAAAATATTGCCCGATATGAAATTAGTCAAGTATACGAGGTTGTTAGAGATACTTATGCTAAATACTACCCAGTATTTTTTGAACCGATTCATAAGCATCATCTCCTTTATCCGATTGTCTGTATATCATTGATATGACCTCTTCCAGAGGTATATCTTCAATGGTTATATCAGCTACTTTACCTGCCTTCATTAGCTGTGAGACTGCATAATCTATAGATGTGATGGCTGTATCTATTTCAATCTTAAGTGATTGCCCCGAGTCTTTAACCACGTGGAAGTTTTTAAAATCATACTGTGGCTTATCATAATATCGTATACCAACAATTTTTTTACTGAAATAATTGTGTTTGAGGTTTTTTACTGATTCATCCAGTACGATACTCCCGTTGTTGATTATAATAACTCTCTTGCATACCTGTTCGATGTCACCTATATCGTGGGAAGTTAAGAATACTGTGGTTTTTTCCTCTTTGTTCATAAGTCTGATGAGTTCCCTTATTTTTTGCTTTGCTACCACATCAAGTCCTATTGTAGGCTCATCGAGAAAAATAATATCAGGTTTGTGCAGAAGAGAGGCCGCTATTTCACATCTTATCCTTTGCCCAAGAGATAATTTCCTCACGGGTATATTCATGAGGTCCCTAAGTTCAAAGACTTCTGAAAGATATGAAATGCGCTGGTTTAACTTTTTGCTGTCTATTTCGTATATACTGCCCAGGAGTTTAAAAGTATCTATGGGAGGTAAGTGGAACCACAGCTGTGATTTCTGGCCAAATACCGTGCCTATCCTGTAGCTCAATTGACTTCTCTGAGTAATAGGGTTCAAACCAAGAACACTGATACTACCGCTGGTGGGGTTCAGGATACCTGTCATCATTTTTATGGTGGTGGATTTTCCTGCTCCATTTGGTCCAATAAACGCAATAATTTCTCCCTCGTTTACAGTAAAGCTGAGTTCATTGACGGCATTGATCTCCTTGAATTCAGGTTTAAGAATGGACCTGATGCTTCCCTTAAAACCCTCTCTTTTTATTTTTGTTTTAAATACTTTTGTGAGTTTTTCAACTATTATAGCTTCCATCAGCATCCCCCCGTAGAGTAAATAAATTTTAAATATTCTAACACATATGTGAAAAATATGCAACAAAAATTAACGGAATTTTCGCAGTTCACGCAGAATTGCAGTATCTCTACCATTATGGTATCATAATGGTAGATTGAACAATGATTATGATAAAAATTGGAAGGGAGATTTTTTATGCCTGACATTATTTCAATAGGTGAGATATTGATAGACTTTGTTTCAATGGAATCGGGCGTCACGCTGGCTCAATCTCCGGGCTTTTTAAAAGCTGCTGGAGGGGCTCCTGCCAATGTGGCTGTAGCAGTTTCAAAATTAGGAGTGAAATCCGGCTTTATTGGCACGGCAGGAAATGATCCTTTTGGCCGTTTTTTAAAAGATACGTTAAACAGCTACGGTGTTGATACTTGTCATATGGATTTGACGGATGAGGCCAGGACTACGCTGGCATTTGTTTCACTGACAGCGGACGGAGATAGAGATTTTGTCTTTTACAGGCATCCGGGAGCCGATATGATGTTGAGAAAAGAAAAGATTTCTGAAGATTACATAAAATCTGCCCATATATTTCACTTTGGATCCATTTCTTTGATTGATGAACCAGCCAGAACAGCTACTCTTTACGCCATTGATATAGCCAAAAAACATGGTCTTATTATTAGCTATGATCCTAATTTGAGGCTTAATTTATGGCCTGATGAGGAAACGGCAAGAAAGACTATATTGTCGACGTTGAACCTACCTGATATTCTCAAAGTGAGTGAAGTGGAATTGGAGTTTTTGACGGGTATAAGGGATATAGATAGCGGCTTGAAAGCCTTGAAAGATAAAACTTCTGCGTCCCTTATTCTGGTAACGCGAGGTATAGAAGGCGTTGATTATGTATACAGGGGAGAGAGAGGACATGTAGAGACATTCAAGGATGTAAAGGCCATTGATGCCACTGGAGCAGGGGATGCGTTTGTAGCAGGTGTGCTGTACGGCATACATGAGCGCATAAATGAATTTAAGGATGGACATATGACATCTAAAGCTTTACAGGATATTTTGAGAATCGCTAATGCCTGTGGTACTATCACGGTAACTAAAAAAGGTGCAATACCAGCGTTGCCGACAATTGATGAAGTGAAAAGATTTTTATCAGAAAGATTAGAAAGGTGATGCTCAGAGTGCATAGGCGTGAGGCATTAAAAGAGATGCTGGATAAATTAAAAAAATTAATCATATATAGAGGAGTTGCTAATCAACCTTTAGTTAAACATGCAACAGGTATTTTATATGAGCTTTTAAAAGAAAATCCTTCCATCGATGTTATTTATTCTCTCTATGGCAATTTCTATAGTGAAATTATGGAATATGCCATACAAAATCGCGTATCGCGAAACATCTGGAGCAAAATTTTGACGGAATATATAGCTTATGATGAAAATGTGTTTAGCCTCGCATCAGAAATATATGGCATTAGTGCTATAGGTGATCCTCTTGCCAGGGCTGTTTCACAGGAAATCAATGTGTTGCGGTCTTTAAGCCGTATAGATATTGTACGTATCGCAAAAGAATTAGCCGATATAGATCTTCCAGCTCATGAAGGGTGCTTTGAGGAGTTGCCAAAGCAGCGATCTTCGGTAAATAAAATGCTGGCTTTAGCGAAGTTATGGGATTTAGAAGATGAAGGTAAAATCGTTGAATATCTGTCTGATTATTACCGCTTAAATGGATGCGGGATTTTTGGTAAATACACAGCTTTTCGCTGGATTGCAGAAGGTGTCAGAGGACACTTAGAAGGGATTAGCAATGTAGATCCTGTAACCTTTGATGACTTAATAGGATATGAAGAAGAACGAAAGATAATCATCGATAACACCAAAGCCTTCCTTAAAGGTTTGCCCGCCAGCAATGTGCTTTTGTACGGGGAAAGAGGCACAGGTAAATCTTCCACAGTTAAGGCCTTGCTCAATGAATTTAGCAGCCAGGGATTGAGAATGGTAGAGGTAAGCCTGAACGATGTGATGTATTTATCTGATATAATTAACTATGTTAAAAATCGCGGGCTTAAATTTATATTATTTTTTGATGACTTATCTTTTGATGAGACAGAAATGAGATATAAGGAATTTAAATCTATATTGGAAGGCGGCATTGAAATCTTGCCACCTAATGTAATAATATATGCGACATCCAATAGGAGGCATATTGTAAAAGAACTTACCTCGGATAATGAGCTGAATAATAGGGATACAAAGGAGGAAAAATTATCACTGGCTGATAGATTTGGCATAACCGTTACGTTTACGACTCCTGATCAGAAAAAATATCTTGATATTGTACGGGGTCTCGCCCAACGGTATTGCATAGATATGGATTGGAATATATTAAGAGAAGAGGCATTGAGATGGGCTATGTGGCATAACGGCAGGTCTCCACGCAGTGCCAGGCAGTTTATAGATTATATGAGATATAAACTGGCGCAATAAAGTGTCAGTTGCTGGTTTCACGTTAGACATCAGATGAGATATGTGGTATAATAAAAACATGTTTATATTTAAATATGCAAATATTTTTATTTATTTTGGATTATGGGGTTGAGGTAGTTTGGAAGAGATATTGTCTATGGTAGAGATTTTTAAGGCTTTAAGTGATCCGATAAGGCTTAGGATATTAGATTTATTGTTGAAGCAGCAAAAAGGCGATGAATATTGCGTATGCGATCTGGCGGATGAAATAGGTATATCACAGCCTAATGTCTCTCACCATTTGAAGATCTTAAAATCTGCAGGCCTTGTGAGATGTGAGAAATCAGAAGGATGCTCTTATTACGTAGTAAATGCGGAAAAGTTAAGGGAACTATGCCAAAATTTAAATAGGACTTTTTTGGGGGATGAGTATGAGTGCCATTGAAAAAGAAGAGATCCTGAAAAAAAGGTTGAAAGAGATGGGTTCTGTCGCTATAGCTTTTTCGGGAGGTGTTGATAGCACTTATCTGTTAAGAGTGGCTCACGATGTGCTGGGCGATAAGGCTATCGCCGTTACGGCAGTTTCTCCTACATATCCCGAAAGGGAATTTCATGAAGCAACAGCTTATACTCAAAGTATAGGTGTAAGGCATATCATCGTACATTCCAATGAACTGGACAACCCAGAGTTTGTACAAAACCCTGTAAACAAGTGCTATATATGCAAGAAGATCCGGTTTTCAAAATTGATAGAAATCGCTAAAGAAAACGGTGCAAATTATGTTCTGGATGGTTCTAATGTCGATGATGCAGGCGATTTTAGACCTGGCATGAAGGCTGCTGAGGAGCTTGGAGTTATAAGTCCACTTAAAGATGTAGGCATGACGAAGAAAGACATAAGGGAGCTCTCAAAAGCCTATGGTTTACCCACGTGGGACAAGCCATCTTATGCGTGCCTTGCTACCAGGGTGCCTTATGGGGAAGATATTACAGAGAAAAAATTAAGTATGATTGAACAGGCAGAAGAATTTTTGATGAGGTTAGGATATAAGACGTTGAGGGTAAGGCATCATCAAGGAGACATAGCCAGGATAGAAGTTCCGGAAGAAAACATAAAGGATTTTATGAATGATGAGCTTAGAAAGAAAGTAGTGGATGAGCTATCAAAAATAGGTTATAAATATATAGCAATTGACTTAAGTGGTTATAGATCCGGCAACATGAATAAAGGTATAAAAGAGGCGATATTATCATGAATGAAAAGTCATTAAAGGAACTTTTGTTGAAAGTAAAAAACGGGCAGATGACCATAGAGGATGCTATCCAGGAGCTCAAAGTATTGCCTTTTGAGGACCTGGGTTATGCCAAAATTGACTTCCACAGAAATATAAGGACAGGGTATCCCGAAGTGATATTCTGTCAGGGTAAAAGGATAGAGCATATAGTGGGCATTGTACAAAAAATGCTTCAAAGAGAGAATAACATATTGGCGACCAGAGCCACACCAGAAGTATATGAAGCCATAAAAGAAATAACTAACGATGCGGAATACTACGAGCTGGCGAGAATAGTGGTAGTAAAAAGACGAGAACTGGAAAAGACTAAGGGAATTATTTTGGTGGCTACCGGGGGTACTGCGGATATTCCTATAGCAGAAGAAGCGGCGGTGACGGCGGAGGTATTGGGGAATACCGTTGACAGGTTGTATGATGTAGGAGTGGCGGGAATACACAGGCTTTTGATGAATTCAGAAAGGCTGATGCGGGCAAGAGTAATAATAGCCGTTGCTGGTATGGAAGGGGCGCTGGCTAGCGTGATAGGTGGATTGGTAGATTGCCCGGTAATAGCTGTGCCTACCAGTGTAGGATATGGAAGCAATTTTAACGGTTTGTCTGCATTACTTACCATGCTGAACAGTTGTGCCAGTGGAATAGGTGTGGTAAATATAGATAATGGATTTGGGGCTGGTTATCTGGCCAGCATGATAAACAAGATAGGAGAACGGGGGCAAGAAAGGTGAAGGTACTCTACTTTGATTGTTTTGCAGGTATAAGTGGTGATATGACTATTGCAGCTCTGCTGGATCTAGGGCTTGATAAGGACGAATTTTTAAGGAAATTGGGGCTTTTGAACCTGGATGGATATATTCTGGATATAGGCAAAACATCTAAAAACGGCATAAGTGCTACGTATTTTAAAGTTAACCTTTTACATGGTAATGATCGTAATGACACAGATGAGCATGAACACCATATAGATCATGAGCATCATGAAAACGAGCATCATAAACATCATCAAGGCGAGCATGTACATAGAAATTTTGCACAAATAAAGGAACTTATAGAAAACAGCGAGCTGGAAGCGGATGTTAAAGATATGGCAGTACGCATATTTGAAAACCTGGCCCAGGCGGAAGGCAAAATTCACGGTAAGCCTCCTCAAGAAGTGCATTTCCATGAGGTTGGTGCCATAGATTCTATAGTAGATATTGTGGGTACGGCTTTAGCTATAAACATGTTAAAACCTGATATCATATGGTGTTCGCCATTACCCATAGGAGGCGGCATGACTCATAGTATGCACGGAGTTATACCTGTGCCTGCTCCTGCTACGGTAGAGCTTTTAAAGGGTATTCCTGTATATGATAATGGAGTAAAGAAGGAGTTAGTTACACCTACAGGGGCAGCTATTGTGAAAACATTGGCGGAAAAATTTGGCAGTTTACCAGCTATGACGATGGAGAAGATCGGATATGGCGCCGGAACAAGAGATATGGAGATTCCCAATGTATTAAGGGTTATCTATGGTGAGCTGCAGGAGGAAAAAAAAAAACGGCGATGTGATTAGCCTTAATGAGGTAGAAGAACTGGTACTTTTAGAGACCAATATCGATGACATGAATCCCGAATATTATCAGTATGTGATGCAAAAATTATTTGACAACGGTGCACTGGATGTATTTTTGACGCCTATAATAATGAAAAAAGAAAGACCTGCTGTTAAGTTTTCTGTTTTGTGCAAGCTTGATGATATTTCTGTTATGAAAGATATACTGTTTAGAGAGACCACGACCTTTGGCATAAGGATATTGAAGATACAGCGGGAAAAATTAAACAGAAGTTTTACAGAGATAGATACCCCTTATGGGATTGTGAGAGTAAAGAATGGATTTTTAGGAGGAGAATTGATAAAATCTGTACCTGAATATGAAGACGTAAAAAAAGCCTCTATAAATAGTGGCATACCTATAGGTACAGTTTACAATGAAGTGATGTTTAAAGCTAAGGAGAGAAACTACAATGGTTGAATCTGACTACGTACCTGATGAGAGCACATTAGATTTGATAAAAAAGGCTTTTAATGCTAAAAATAATGCTTATGCCCGATATTCTGGTTTTAAAGTTGGAGCTGTGGCATTGACAGGAGATGGATCTATATTTACAGGATGTAATGTAGAGAATGCGTCTTATGGTCTGACGATGTGTGCTGAAAGGGTAGCGCTTTTTAAAGCGTATTCAGAAGGGAAAAGGGATATTAAGACCATCGTGGTGATTGGCGAGACCGACGATCCCATTTCACCCTGTGGTGCCTGTAGGCAGGTCATATTGGAGCTGGCGCCAGAAGCAGAAATTGTATTAGTGAATAGAGATATGACGAAGATTTTGAAATTTAAGACGGCGGAATTACTGCCGTATGCATTTAAATTGTGATAGCTTGCTGTTTAAGGGGCGATAATGGTGTTTGTACCTGAACTTATTCAGAAAAAACGCGATGGCATAAGCCTCACTGCAGAGGAAATAGAGTATCTGGTAAATGGATATGTAAGAGGAATTATACCCGATTACCAGATGGCGGCATTTCTTATGGCTGTGTATTTTAAGGGTATGAGCTATGAAGAAACAACGGCATTGACGTTGTCTATGGCCAGATCTGGTGAAGTAATGGATTTGAGTTCTATAGAGGGCATAAAAGTAGATAAGCACAGCAGTGGAGGAATCGCCGATACCACGACCCTCGTGTTATTACCTCTGGTAGCTTCAGCCGGTGTAAAAGTGGCAAAGATGGCTGGGCGGGGTTTGGGTTATACCGGTGGAACTATAGACAAGCTGGAATCTATTCCAGGTTTTAAAACCCAGCTTACAAAAGATGAATTTTTAAAAAATGTCATGACAGTAGGAGCAGCTATAACGGCGCAATCAGAAAATTTGGTACCTGCTGATAAAAAGCTTTATGCCTTAAGAGATGTAACTGCAACAGTAGAGTCTATACCTCTTATTGCCAGCTCTATTATGAGCAAGAAGCTGGCAGGAGGTGCTGACAAGATATTGCTTGATGTAAAGTTTGGCAAAGGAGCATTTATGAAGACTTATGAAGAGGCGTTGGAGCTGGCAAAGACTATGGTGAAAATAGGATATCTGGCCGGCAAAGAAGTGGTGGCATATGTGACGGATATGGATCAGCCTCTGGGTCTGGCTATAGGTAACGCACTGGAAATAATAGAAGCAGCGGAAGTTTTAAAGAACAATGGACATCAGGATCTTAGGGAACTTTGCGTGAGATTTGGCGCAGAGATGATGGTTTTAGCAGGTATAGAAAAAAATCTGATAAAGGCTCAACATGTTTTAGAGGAAAATATAGATAATGGTGATGCTTTAACGAAATTCAAAGAAATAATAGAAGCACAGAGCGGAGACCCAAGTGTGCTGGATGATTATACAAAATTACCCCAAAGTACCTTTGTGCACAGCCTAGTGGTAGATGAAGATTGTTATATAAAAGACGTAGATGCCTTTAAACTGGGAGTATGTGCAGTGAGATTAGGAGCAGGTAGGGAGAAAAAAGAAGACAAAATTGACCATTCGGTTGGCATCGTCCTGGGAGGCAAAGTAGGAGATAAATTGAAAGAGGGCCAGGCTTACGCTACGATATATGCTAACAGTTATGAAAAACTGGAGGATGCCATAAATATGGTTAAGGATTCTTTCCAGTTTTCTAAGCTTCCTGTACAAAAGAAAAAATTGATTTACGCCAGGATTACCCTGGAAAGTATAGAGGCTTAGTTTTATTTTCACAAAATAGAGTAATTTGCAATAGAATATATTGTAGTCAATCGTTGTTTGAGGAAGTGATTTATATGTTGTGTGCTTCCGATGAAAAAGAGGAAGATGTAAAGCGTGATATATTGTTGCTCATAGTATATTTGCTGGTTTTCTGGTTTAGTATGGGTTTTGCAGGTCCTTCAGAACAACCCTTATTTCCAATAATCGTCCCATAGGTCTTGAGGGGTGAACAAGGTGTTTTCTTCTGAATATATAAATTTGCTCCTAAAAAATATAGCAAAAGACATGAATTTAACAGGTAATAGCCAGAGAGATAAGCTTCACGGCGATGATGATGAAGGTGAAGGTCCCAAAAAAAAGAAGGAAAGCGGTATAAACATAACGACCTCTCAGGCACTGGTGATATTAGGGTTATTAGCCGGAGTGCTAGAACCCATTTCTATTTTAATAGATAGAAATCAGACTGTTCAAATCATCCTTTCTGGTTCGTTAAAACAGGAAACCCAGTTAGAAAAGATTATGGATCAAGTAAGAAAGATGCCTTTTGATGAAGTGATGAGAGCTTTACTTGGACAATGAAATCCATTTTTTTATAAAGTGTACAATCAGAGCTGATACTGGTATTATTATCTGTATTGGAATATGTATATAAACAGGAGTCCATTCCAGGCCTAATTGGATGTGCTGAGGGTAGTTTTTGGCAATCAATATTGAAAAAATTATTATGCCTATGCCAAAAGGTAAAGCCAGATATTTGGGGTCCTTTAATTTTATAAGCTGTGCTGTACCCAGCATAGACGCGTACATAAAAATACTAATTTTAAAAAGACCTCCTAATGCCATGATTACAACGAGTAGTATATCTAAGCGCTCTATAAAGCCTACCTTTATCAGGCGTAATGTTTCCAAAAGGGGGAAGAGGGCAGTAGTTGCAAAATTTATTCCTAATGATGCTATGTATATTATAGTATTTACTGTAAGGAGTATTCCTTCAAATATAATGGCCATAAAAGCGGCTTTTCTAACCTTTGATGGTTCGTTTACAGATGGGTATATCATAGCAAATGTTACAGTTTCTCCAAAAGGAAAAGTGATGAGAAGCCAGCCTGCTTTTATAACGTGGATTATACCGTTTTCAAGGACAGGTTTTAAGTTATCGAATTTTACTACACCAGGAGTAACGAATAATAATGCGTATTCGGTTATAAACACAAATATAGATATAGGCAAAGCTATCTGAGCGGCGCGGGCGAGGTTTTCAAGTCCTGTAAATACGGTATAAGCAATTGCTGACATAAACATTGCAGAAGCTACAATTAAGGGTGTTTCAGGCATTATAGCAATCAATGAGAGTTCAGCAAAATCCCTCAGGACCCTTGCAGCAAGGTATGCGAAATATGTAATATATACGATGCTCAGTATGTACCCTATAAATCTACCGAAGATTTTGGGTAGGTACGTGACTATGGTATCATCAGGGTATTGATAGTATAGAGTAGTGTATATAAGCTGCAATAAAATGCCCGCAGGTATGTATACTAGCATTGCTATCCAGGCATCTTGTTTAGCTTCAGGAGTCAAAAAGAAGAGTATAGTACTGCCTAAAGGATGCAATATCATAGCTGCGAACATTTGATATACTGAAATCTTTGTTTTCAAGTTTATCCCTCCTATCAATATAAAGGTCTGGATATGGTTCCGATTCGTCGCAGGTGAGAATTTACTTTTATCTCTACATCAAGATAAGGAAATATTACATCCCATTTTTTTTCGATTTTTTCCCATATTTTTGGATAGGATTTGTGTATTTTATTGCCAAATTCGAATATATCTGCTTTATACTTTTTTTGTGCTGTATTTAATGCTATCTCAATTTCTCTTTTTATTGCTTCGTCCTGCAGTTTTTCCAGCTGATCTATAATTTTAGGATTTTTCATGGGATCCAGTTTGCCTGTCATTTCTCGTATATTTCCTTCTTCATTTACATTTATCTGCATTATAAGTCTATTATTCTTTATTATGGGCCTAACATTACTACTACTTCTGATTATTTCAAGCGTGATTTTACCCTTATCAGGCGATGGTATTATGATGTCTCCTGCTTTTACCTTCCCTTTTATCCATTGCATGCCTCTGGTTTCTGTTTTGTTCATATAACCGATGAGTTTATCCTTTTTAAATACAGCAGTTCCTTCAATTCTAAAGATTTCACCATTAATTGTCATTATATTTTTTTGCAGTTCCATTACTCCTGCTATAGGGGAAGAAAATTTGCTAGCCAATGCATTGTCAAAATCTACTTTAGAGACAAGGGGAGAAAATCCTATATATAGTTGTCTTGTCATTATATTTTCAATTGCATTGGCAGGGATACTCTCTTCAGGTGTTACAGCTTTTACGATGTCCGAAGCTTTGCCTTTTGCAACAAATATGGGTATATTAGGCCTTGTATCGCGTCCCCTTAAAGCACTGTCTATCAGTATTGATACACCTGACTTTGCCAAATCTTCTCCTATGAGAATAAATTTATCGTGAGCAAAAAGAAGCTTTTTACCTAATTGTGTATATAGATTGTTTATAGCATCAAAAATAGAATCGCCTTTGCTGCTAAAAACGATAACATCTACAGGAGGCTGCTGGCTGCTTTCTTTGCCTCCCATACCAGCGGATGGTTGCTTTTGAGTTTTTAATATCTGTACAGTTACGACGTATTTACCATCGGCTGAATAATCAAAACCCGATGCCACCACTATAGCCAGTTTTTCAATTTCCTGTTTCGCAGCACAACCGGATGTAAATAGTACTAGTATAATTATTATCATTAGATAAATAGGAAAGAATTTTTTCATAGATTATTTCTCCTTTAACTTTTGTTGCGTGGCCTTTTCCTGTTCTTGTTTTATAGAAGATATTCGCGTTATAGTTTGCCTTCTATTATCCCTTTTCCAAGTGATGAGTTTTGGTCTTCTAATTGTCGACCATAAAGGCGCACGTATTGCTATATCAGGCAATTCTTCCATGATTAGAGGTACTATTGGGCCCATGTATGGCACTCCAAATGACCTCATAGATATGAGATTCATCAACATTATAAGTAGACCACAGGTAAGGCCCAGTATGCCTAAAGTTCCACCTAAAAATAGCAATATAAACCGAGGATATGTAAGCGCCATGTTCATCTCCGGCGAAGGTATAGTAAATGAAGCGATGCCTGTAAGAGCTGTTACTATGACCATTGGCGTACTGACCAGTCCTGCTTCAACGGCTGCTTGACCTAAGACAAGAGCTCCAACTACACTGACAGCCTGACCTACAGCCCTTGGCATTCTTACTCCTGCTTCTCTCAATATTTCATAAGCTAACAGCATCATAAAGCATTCCCATAGAGAAGGCAGAGGGACACCAGCTCTGGCTTTTATGATGGTGACCACCAACGATGTAGGCACTAATTCCTGGTGAAATGTCACCAAAGCCACATAAAAACCTGGTAATGTGAGCGATAAAAAAAACGAAAAGTATCTTAGCCAGCGATTTAGTGTGGCTGGAATAAATCTCATATAATAATCTTCACCTGTTTGTATAAATTCTGCAAAAATGGCAGGTACGGTCAAAACCGTCGGAGTCCCATCCACTATTATTGCTATGCGACCTTCCAGCAGTTTACCTGCTGCTACATCCGGTTTTTCCGTTCGGAATATAGTAGGGAAAAAAGACAAAGGATGATCGTCTATGTATTCTTCAATGAAATTGGAATCCAGTACAGAGTCAATATCTATTTTAGATAACCTTTCCTTGACTTCATTTACTATTTTGTGGTTTGCTATATTAGCTAGATAGCTTATTACTACGTCTGTTTTTGTCTGTTTCCCTATTTTAAGACATTCCATTTTTAGATTTACGTTTTTTATCTTTTTTCTTAAAAGACATGTATTTATTCTTATGGATTCTGAAAAACCTTCTCGAGAACCACGAACAACAGTTTCAGTAGTAGGTTCCTCAATGTTTCTACCCGGTGGATTTTTTAGATTGACGTTTAAAGCTTTACTTATGCCGTTTATAAATAAAACCGGATTGCCATTTAAGATAGCTTCTATGGCGTTATCCATTTTTTCATAAATGTCTTCATCCTTTATTCCCAGTAAATATTTAGAATATTTTTCACTACCGGGGTTATACGTATGATCCGCATTTTTATTTGTCAGTCTTTTAATGATAGATTCTTCAATGATGTTTTGTTGTATCATGCCATCTATGTAGATAAGAGCAGCTTTGTAGTTGGGATTATTGGCAATGTTGAATTTCCTTATGACGATATCTGAACATTTATCAAAAATAGTTTTGATATATTTTTCATTGTCATCTAAATTTTTCGCTATGTTAACATCCTTGTTCTCAGTTCGACCCTCATTTTGTCTGCCTGTAAAGAGATTTTTTATAAAATTTAACATATATGTCAGCCCCACCTGGATTTTCAAGAATCCTATTATTAATTATTCTAGGGAATATAAGAATTTTTATACATGTTAGTTAAATAAAAGGATTATATAAATTTTTGTAGAATATATAATTATAGGTAATAGATATCTTATATTTGAGGGGGAGATCAATGTGAAAAAAGTGAGAGTTGGCCTGGTAGGCTGTGGTGGCATAGCTCATTATCATGTGGACCATCTGCTGAAAATGGACGACGTGGATATCGTAGCTGTTGCTGACCCTATAGAGGAGAGACGGGAGGCTATGAAGAAAAAAGTAAATGCGTTTCGTGCTTACTATAGCCATAAGGAACTTTACGATGCAGAAGACGATCTAGATGCTGTATATATATGTATTCCTCCGTATGCTCATACAGATACTGAAACCAGGGCCATTGAAAAGGGCTTTAATATATTTGTGGAAAAGCCTATGGCGCTTAGCATGGAAAAGGCCAATGAGGTAAAAGAAGCTATAGAAAAGAAAGGCATAATTTCTGCTGTGGGATTTCAGGACAGATATCTTGATATCATAGATAAACTTAAAGAGTACCTGAGGGACAGGGAAGTGGGTATAGTGTATGGATCCTGGATAGGTGGAATACCTGGTGTACCGTGGTGGAAGAAAAAGGAGCAATCAGGTGGACAAATCGTGGAACAGAATATACATCTGTTTGATATGCTTAGGTATCTTTTTGGAGAGGTAGATAGTGTCTATTGCAGTGCGAAGAAGGGGCTTGTAAAAGATGTACCGGGATATGATGTGGAAGATTATTCTGCAACTACTATGACGTTTAAAAATGGCGTTGTCGCTACCCTTTTTACGGGATGTTATTTGACCGGTGAAGCGCCAGACAAAGGCAATGGATTGCGCATAATGTGTAGAGATGCAAGGATAGAATATGATTTGCGTAGGGCGGTAAGGTTTATGACAAGATATAGCACAATAGAATATATAACCAGACAAGACCAGGGGATGATAGAGGATCGTGCTTTTATCGAAGCGATAAAATCAAATAATCCCGGATTAGTAAGATCGCCATATGCTGATGCCGTAAAATCTTTGCAGCTCACTTTAGCTGCTAATAAGTCCATTGAAACAGGTTCTGTTGTAGTTATTTGATTGGATCTTGTTTGATCAGGTGTTTATAAAAGGGGGAGTGTATATTATGAAGTTAGCGTGTCAGGAAAACCTTGTAGACGGCAAAAACTTAAAAGAAAAGGTAGCAAAATTAGAATACTTTGGCTTTGACGGTGTAGAATTGTGGGGTAGAGATATAGAAGATAGATTGGATGAGGTGAAAGAATCCTTTAAAGGAAGAAGGATAAGAATAAGTACAATTTGTTCAGGCTACAGGGGATGCCTTCTGGATAGCTCTCTGGAAGAACGCAAAATGGCGATGGATGATATTAAAAAACTGTTGATTTATACCAGCGAGTTGGGAGCCGTAGGATTGATCATGGTTCCGATATTTGGTGCACCGCGGCTTCCGGATTTAAGTCCTTTCATGGGCGTTAGAGAGCTTGAAGAAAAGCTTCTTTTAGAAGAGCTTGATGATTTAGGGGAATTTGCCAGTGAACATGGTGTATATCTTTTACTTGAACCATTAAACAGGTACGAGACCCATTTTATAAAATCTCTCGACGATGGCGCTTCTATAATAGCACAAACCCATAGAAAAGGAATTAAAATGATGGCCGATTTTTTCCATATGAGCATAGAGGAAAGGGATATAGCAGAATCTTTAAAGAATCACATTGATGACATTGCTCATGTACATTTGGCTGATTCTAATAGGCTGTTGCCGGGGATGGGACATACTGATTTTAAGGAACCGTTTAAAGTTTTAAAGCAAGGTGGATATACTGGTTATATGGCACTGGAATGTGGGGTTCCCGGAGATCCCGATATTCTATTGCCAAAAACAGTAGAATTCCTCCACGAACAAATTAACTCTATTTCTTAATAGACAAAAGAAGCTCAAGAGTAATATCTCTTGAGCTTCTTTATTATATAATATCATATAATATCTTCTGCAGCAGGGGAAGCAGGACTCGAACCCGCAACCAACGGTTTTGGAGACCGCTACTCTACCAATTGAGCTATTCCCCTGTGACGTCAACTATTATATCAAATACATATTTAACTGTCAATAGAGTATTTGAAGCTTTTATCTAAGATTCCGGGTATTTATATTTACATGCATTTGCGGACCAAAGATAAGGACGTCTTTTTTCTTTAAATAAATGTTTATAGCGAATAATCTACCGCGATATAAATTTTTCAAACACTTTTGCTTCCTTATACGTTATACAATTGAAGGTGATACAAATGCTATAAACGGGGGATTTTAGATGTCGATAGAACAGCTGTACGAGAAGTTTGAGAAAGACCTCATGAGATTTGCCTGCTCTATAGCCCGGGACGGACATGAAGCTGCTGATCTGGTTCAAGAAACTTTTTTAAAGGCTATGTCCAATATTGAGTTAATAAAAATCCTACCAGAATACAAGCAAAAGGCCTGGCTCTTTACCACGCTTAAACACTGTCTTCTCGATATCCGCCGGCGGGAGAAGACGGTGACGCCATTGGAACAGGAGGATGACATACCGTTTGAAGATGATTTTGATTCAAAAATTCAGTTTCAGAACATATTAGCTTATCTTCCTGAGAGATTGCAGGATATCGTGTATAAGCATTATGTCCTGGGCATGACGAGCAGGCAAATTGCTAAGGTACTTTCTATCCCTGATGCTACTGTAAGATATCACCTTCATACTGCCAGAAAAATAATTAAAAATAAAATGGATAGGAGGTATTAGTTTATGGAAATAGGAAATGTAGGCGTGTTAGACATAAGGGAGGCTACTCTTGAGAGCATAGAGGATATAGAGAAGATAGCGAATGTAGGTATGGTCATATATAGCCCTAATACTAGAGCCTTTTTGACTAAGCTTAATATATTAAACATGGGCACTTCTATAGAGGTACCCGAGGACTACAAATTCTTAAATGGGGAAACAGAGATAACGACCGATTTCTTATCGGGAATTTCAACACCTTTATCTATATGCGTAAATGGTGAACTTTTTATAAAGTCTGATGTCACAGTAGAAAATTTTGAACAAAAAATTGATAAACTTATAGTGAATGGCGAGATATTTTGCCCCAAAAGCCTGCTGCCTATTTTGTATGCTAAGCTACAGGAGGTCAATGGAGAAATCGTATCTTATAATGAAAATGCTTCAATATATAAGGGCAGTCAAACCATAGATAATTCCTTTTTACAGGTACTCAATCCCAAATCCCATGTCATCGTAATGGGTAAGGCTACTATAAATGAGGATATAGATGCTGATCTATTTGATGAGAAAATAGACAAATTGGAAATATTAGGTAAATTAGTTCTTGCTAATCCAAAGCTTTTAGATGCTGTTAACAAAAAGCTGGAGAACAGAGAAAGGACTGCTATAGAAATTTTACAACTCGACGATTTTATAAAAGTGGAAGGCGACGTAACAATTGATTCCTTGTCGATAAGAAAATTCAATAATTCCAAAGTGGCTTTCCAGGATAGTGTGCGGTTTGATGAGGACGTAACTGAGGACTTGCTAAAAAAGCATATACAAAAGATAAGGACAAAAGGAACGATAATATGCAAGAAAGAGTTAAAGAGTGCTATATTAGATCTTTTAGAAGACATAAATGTAAATATACTTACCTATTCTGAAAAATTGATAATAAACCAAAGTGAACACCGTATGACTAAAGAGGAATTGAAGTACCTTTCAAAAGGCCTGACTATAATTAACCACGGCTTACTCCATATGAATGAGGATATACCTCCTGAGATGCTTTTGGAAAAGTTAGAATTTCTAGATAATTTCGGAGAGATCATAGCAGGACCTGAACAGTATGGTGTTATAATGACTAGGGTGAGAACTCAGCAAGGAATGATTCAGAGTACAGAAAACCAAAGTGGTGCTGAACAAGGCAAAAAAAGAATAGGAAATATTGGTTACCTGAAGCTCTGATTGATTATTACTACAAATAGCGAGATTTCTGCCTGACATTTAGGTAAGTGTAAAGCATTGAACTCTTCTCATATTTCACGTATGGGAAGAGTTCAATATATTTTTTGATAAAGCTTGACGATATGAGAAAATGTGGTAATATAAAAAGGAAATGTCGATATAGAAGGGGGAATAATATGGTTACCATATCTGAAAAAGACTATTATGATAAGGTCTATGCCTGCTGGGTAGGGAAGAATTGCGGAGGAACTCTTGGAGGTCCTTTGGAAAGGATATATGGAGAAAAAGAGATGTTTGATGTGTGGTGGTATCCAGAACTGAAGGAGGGTGGTATACCCAATGACGATCTGGAGATACAACTCATATGGCTGAAAGCGCTGGAAGAAAAGGGTCCGGGCATCAAAGCCAGAGACCTGGCAGAATACTGGCTTGACTGCATACAGTACAATTTTGATGAATATGGACTGCACAAAACCAATCTCAAACAGGGTTTGATACCACCTATTTCTGGGTGTTATAACAATTGGTTTAAAAATTGTATGGGAAGTCCGATCCGCTCAGAGATATGGGCATGTGTATCGCCCGGCAGACCAGATATCGCTGCCCGCTATGCCTACGAAGATTCTATAGTGGATCATGCAGGAGGAGAATCGGTATATGGTGAGATGTTTAACGCCGCAGTGGAAGCTGCTGCTTTTTTGATTGATGATAAGGAAAAGCTTTTAGATATTGGTTTATCGTATATTCCCGAAGAATCAAAGACAGCCATTGCTATAAAAAGTGCTATTGAAGCCTATAAAAAAGGATTGGACTGGAGAGAGGCCAGAGAATATGTGTTACAAAATGTTTATAGTCCAATAGCACAGTATTCGCCAGTAAATCTGGGTTTTCAGACAATCGGGTTTTTATATGGTCAGGATTTTGGCGACGCCATATGTAAGGCTGTAAACTGTGGATACGATACTGATTGCACTGGAGCCACAGTAGGCTCTATTCTGGGTATAATGTATGGTACAAAAGCTATCCCTAAGAAATGGTCAGATCCCTTAAGCGATAAGATCACTACAAACGCATCTTGGGGCGGCATTATAAATCTCAAAGAGCCGGATAATCTTGCTGAATTAACTGAAAGAGTCTGCCGAATGGGTAAAAAGGTATTGTCATATTTTGATGCCGATGTTTCTATAGGGCCATTTGCTAAGTTGGATAATTTTAATGAGAAAAAGTTATATGCGCCTGATGACATAAAACAACTGTGGTATGCATCGCCATATAAGGTAGATTACGACTTAAAAACGGTAAAAGCAGGCCTGGACTATAAAGGTAATCCTGTGATAAAGCCAGGAGTCGTGAAAGACATTGAATTGGAAATAATTAATGATCATCCTGTGGCGTTAAAAGCAAAGATAAATATGAATTTACCTGATGGATGGGTATCTCGACCCTCGAATTATGATGTAGAGTTAAAGTCTGGTAAGACCACGGTGAGTTTTGAACTTGAGGTAAACGATGTCAAATATATCGCCCAGATAAATAAAGGGACTATACATATTGATATTGCCGATAGACCTCAGGTTGTCGACATACCATTGGTGTTGTTAGGATGCCGCCGATGGCTTATCTTTAAATCCGATAGCGAAATAAATATAAAAGAACTGGATGATGTTCTGAGCAAAGCTCAGGTAGTTGATTTTGAAGACAACGAGCTGAAAGTAGAACCTTATTTTGAGAATTCAGCAGGTATCCTTTATATGGTTAATTTTACCTACTGTCCTGATGAAAGAGATGGATGGGTAGGTTTGTCCTCTAATTGCAGCTTTAAGCTATGGTTAAATGATGAATATATACATGGTGTAGATACGCCGCGCATACCTAGGCCGAATTATAGTGGTGATGGAAAAAGTTATAGCCAAATAAGGTTAAAAAAAGGATGGAATAAATTCATAATAAAACTTGATAGGAAAGATGAGCCTGTAGAGGCATACTTAACTTTATCTACGCCTGCTCCTTATTATCATGGCATGGTCGATCTCGTTCAGTGTCAATTGCCTTTGAAAATAGGTTAAAGAATATGATAAAAAGGCTATCCTCTGTGTGGGATAGCCTTTTTATTGCTTTGTAAAAATTAGTATATCGTTTATTAAATTTTTGTAGCAATTCAAAATAAATAATTTGCACAATGCTTAAATTTTTTATATAATCAAATGGTAATTAAAGATTCGACAAAATAATTAGACTAAATAATGTAGAAAGGATAGTGATGATATTCGATGTCGAATAATCGTGAAAATTGGGGCTCGAAATTAGGACTTATATTGGCAATGGCAGGTAATGCAATTGGACTAGGTAATTTTTGGAGATATCCATATCTAGCTGCATCTAATGGCGGCGGAGCATTTATGATTCCATATATAGCCGCAATAATTATACTGGGTATACCTATTTTGATGGTAGAATGGAACCTTGGAAGATATGGCGGTAAATACGGTCACGCTACTATTGGGCCTATGATATACCTTCAAGCCAGAGAAGTCATAAAACCTAAATACGCTATAATAATTGGGTCTATCTGCGGGATGTTTGCGTTTATGGTAACAATATTGATAAACTCTTATTATAATCATATAATAGGTTGGACATTGGGCTACAGTTATCTTTCAGTAACTGGTAAATATATGAATAAAGCTGTATCTACAGGAAAGGTGTTTACAGACTATATTCAATCGCCAGGACTTGAAATCACCTTTTGGATAATTGCTTTAGCTTTATTAGGATTAGCTGTGACAAGAGGCATACAACAAGGGATTGAGACATGGTCTAAAATTATGATGCCTGTATTATATATTTTTGGTATAATATTAGCTATAAGATCATTGACTGTTGGAAGTCCTGTAAGACCTGATTGGTCAGCGATAAAGGGGCTTAATTATTTGTGGAATCCAGATTGGAGTAAGCTTTCATGGCAAACCGCTCTTAAGGCTGCGGGTCAGGTGTTTTATACGCTGTCGTTGGGTATGGGAATCATAGAAAATTATGCCTCGTATCTAAAGGCAGATGACGATATCGTCTTGTCGGGAATTACAACAGCGTCTCTCAATGAATTTGCCGAAGTAATATTAGGTGGTACAATAGTTATCCCTATAGCCTATGCTTTTTTAGGACCAGAAGGACTGGGAGCGGGTGTAGGTTTATCGTTTATATCCCTTCCAAACATATTCAGGAACATGGGTGGGGGACAATTTTTCGGGACTCTCTGGTTTTTACTTTTATTTTTTGCAGGATTTACTTCAGCTATAGCCATGTATAATTATCTTACGGCATTGTTAGAAGAGGATCTCGGCGTCAAGAGAAAAGTAGCGGCCTTTGTAGTATTTATGCTGTATGTAATAAGTGGTTTGCCAGTAGGTCTTGAGCCAATTTTAACAAAAACTACAAACCTGGCTTATCTTACGGAGCTTGACAATTGGGTTGGGAGTTACCTAATACTTATATTTGGATTGCTTGAAGTAATAGTAGGCGCTTGGCTTTTTGGAAAGTACTGGCTTGATGAGACGAACAGAGGAGCTTATTGGAAAGTAAAACCGTGGTTTTTTAATATATTTGTAAAAGTAGTATCTCCTTTAATGTTATTGATATTGATTGTGTTTTCTACAAGGGATTATATAAAACAAGGTTACTTTAAATGGATTCCTGGTTTTTTGGAAAAAACGCCTCAGCTTGTGTCCTGGGTTCAGTCAGCAAGGATTGTAATCATTCTTGTAGGTATTATAGGTTTTATTGAATCTTATTTGTCAATAAAGAAAAAATATGGTAAAGAGATAACCAGTGGTGAAAAGTTGATAATTTAACTTTGTGAGTTACTACGCGTGAACATCCAATATCAATATACGGGAGGAAGATTTATATGACTGTAAGCGCAATTGGCTTTATGATTAGCATATGGACAATTATCTTATCATTTTCAGCTATTACCCTTTCTTATCTTCTAAAATATAGTAATGAAAAATAATTGTAGTTTTTTGATATTTTATCAAGGGCTGGTTAGTAAATGATAAAAGGTGATTTTTGTGGATAAAAAAGCTTTGTTTGATATAATTCGAAAACTTAAGGAAGAAATAGAGACGATACCTAATGAGAGTATTAAAAAGAGATGGCTTTGTAAAATAACGGAGATTGAAAACATTTATGAAAATATAGTTATACCTGAAAGTTCAAAAAATGTTTATAATTCTATTATAAAAAATGGTAATGAACTCCTCAAACTTTATAAAAGAGGAGAAATAAAGAATATAATAGAGAAAACTAATTTATATATAAAATATCTTAAAGCGGCATCTTATGATTTTAAGAATGAGGCAGATAAAATAATTTATTATGTGCGGTCCTTTTTGATTATGTCAATACTTTTTTTTGCTTTATCGCCTCAATATTTTGGCTTTTTATTGCCCATGATATTTTTAATTCCCGTGTATATTGGCTTGAGAGGAATAAAAAAAAGATCAAGCCATGCATTTAGGATATCATTGACTCTTGTTCCAGTGAGTATAATGGTAAGTGTAACATGGATTAGATTTTTTATATATGCTTTATCACATTATAGTGAAACTGTAAGGAGTACAGCTACGAATATCAATGTTTCAGCGTCTATAGCTAAGATGTTGGTGATAGTTCCAGGCTTATTAAGTGTTGTTTTGCTTTTTACGACGTTGTTGACAGCTTTTTTGGGATATAGATACAAAGACTATTTTGTCTAAACTATGAAACTTAAAATATTAAGGTAAATCCTGTAATTTTGAGTACCTATGGAGTTGAGAAAAATGCTGTATGATAAAGAAATAAAGTGCCCTTTATGCAGTTTTACGTTTAAGACAAAAAAAGTCGTTATGAGCCGCGTTAGATTGGAGGTCCGTGATACGGATTTTTTAGAAAGATATAGTGGTATGTATCCGTTTTTTTATGATGTCAATGTATGCCCTAATTGTGGATATGCAGCGATGGATAGGCAATTTGATAAGCTAACGCCGGAACAGAAAAAGATAATAAGAAGTGAAGTACAGGAAAAATGGATTCCCAAAGATTTTGGTGGAGAACGATCGATACAAAAGGCTTTAAATGCATATAAACTCGCACTGTATGTTTCGGAGTTAAAAAAGGATGCTGCATATGTAAAAGCGAGTATACTCCATAGAATAGCATGGATATATAGGATAGATGGAGATAAGGAAAGTGAAAACAAATTTATAACTTATGCCATTAAATATTACACTATGGCTTATGAACGGGATAATGTTAATCAAATAAAAGTGGCATATATTATTGGAGATCTGTACAGAAGACTGGAAAATAAAGCAGAAGCAATTAAATGGTTTAATATTGTAATAACTGATCCTATGAAAGAAAGGAATCAATTGATAGTAGAAATGGCAAGAGAAGGATGGCAGGCTTGTAGAAATGAATAAGAATAATTTTACAGACGTATGCAAATTTAGAATAAAATAAAAAGCATTCAACACGGTCTACCCATTTCAACGCCGTTGTTGAATGCTTTTTTATTATAGCACACCAAAGGCAGGTGTGCTATAATCTGAGGAATTAAACCGATCGATTGTCTAAATTATAGCCTTGACCATACCTCCATCGATATTGATAGCTTGTCCGGTGATGTAGCTGGCTTTTTCGGAAGCCAGGAATGCAATCACATTGGCGATTTCCTCAGGCTGTCCGTAGCGACCCAGCGGAATGTTGCTGGAGGCGTAAAATTCAATAGCTTCCTCCTTTGGTTTGCCTAAAATCTTGGAGAGTTGATCTCCCAATTGACCAGGAGCTTCCCATAAGGGGGTACGAATAGGACCAGGGCATACGGCATTGACCAGAATGTTATCCTTGGCGAGATAATTGGCAAATTCTTTGGTAATCATATTCACTGCGGCTTTGATCGTGTCGTAATCTAGCAAACCACCAGGCTGTTTGCCAAACATGGAAGAAACGTTTATAATTCGCCCCCATTTTGCTTTTTGCATGTACGGGACCACTGCTCTCGAAAGACGGATGACAGCAAACAACATTAAATCAATATTGCGTCGGAACTCTTCCTCAGGAAGTTCCATCGGATCACTCATACGGCCTGTTCCAGCGTTGTTAACTAGAATATCAATTCGCCCAAATTCCTTAGCTACTTGAGCCACAAAAGCATCCGTCTCTGCTAATTTTGTAACATCGACTTTTTCAGCGAGAACTTGAACACCTTTTTCTTTAAGTTCAGATGCGGTTTTTTCGAGAGCCTCGGCGTTGATATCGCATATAGCCAGATTACATTCCTCAGCAGCCAGTGCCATAGCGGTGGCTTTTCCGATACCTTGAGCGGCTCCTGTGATTAAAGCTACTCGTCCTTTCAATCCAAGATCCATAATCTTTTCCTCCTTTTGTTTTTAATTCATTAACAGCCCATGCCAATTCTTAGAGAGACGGAAAGACAATTGCTGGATTGTTTTCCCGTCAAAAAAATATGTTCATTAATATTTTTCCCAAGACAAAAATTTTGAAGCCTTGGCTAAGAATAATAATAACACAAAAAAGAGAAATTTTAAACACCTGACCACATATGAGTGAGGATAGACTTCCCAAATGCAACACGCTAAGGTATTATAGATAATAACTGCTTTTTTCATTGTGTAAGTTTTGTGTACTTTTTATGTTAACCTATATAATGATAATGGTTGACATATAGAGCTGGTTAAAGTATAATTTTCCAAGGGGGATAAAGATTGCGTACACCAAAGACAATTAAGAGGGAATATATAAAGCAATTAGAAAGTATCCTAAATTTACAAAACCACTGGGATGATGAAGTGCCAAGTGCCGCCGGGATGACACTAGGATTATCTACATTGTTGCAGAGGGTAGGACAGGGGTATTATATTGTAAGGCAAAAGTTTAATGTCTACAGCCCTTTAAGATACGATGAAGAAGTATACATAGAATCTGATATTGTGCTTAAAAAGAGTATTGGAAAAACAAAATATTTAGCATGTAAGGTAAATATCTGCAGGGGTCATGTAATTTTAGAACTTTTAACCGAACTTTTAAAGAAAGAAAATGAAGGTAAAATTCACCTGGGTTATAGTTCGCGAGAAGATGGAGAATTTTTAAAAAAAATTACCCCATCGCAAATTTATGCTTTCAGTAATTGGAGTGGAGATATAAACACCATTCATTTAACTGAAAAGCCTGTTGCTCAGGGTATGCTGATTCTAATGCTTATTGAAGATTATTTGAAGAGTAAAAATCAGGTTATAAAGAGAGGAAATATCCGTTATATAAAGCCTGTAATGGGCGGTGATTGTGTATATGTTTGCTTAAAAGAATCTAAAGAATTGGAAGGCCATGTAAATGGTGATACTTGTTTTATTTTAAAATACTCAAATTAAAAGGAGGATGCAGCATGATCAAAAAAGTTAGTGTAAGAGATATGATTTATGCTTCAATGCTTGCGGCATTAACTGGAATATTAGGGTATGTAATTATACCTCTGCCATTTAGTCCGGTGCCGATTACTGGGCAAACCCTAGCAATAATGTTGATAGGTCTTGTATTGTCTCCATTTATGTCATTTATGAGTGTGGCGATCTTTTTGCTGCTTGGCATTATAGGAATTCCAGTCTTTTCAGGTGGACAGGCGGGTATAGGGGTGCTGATAGGACCTAAAGGAGGATATTTAATCGGTTTTTTAATTGGAGCCGTTGTTATAAGCTTGATTAGGAAAAACAGTAATAATTTTATAAGAATGGCTATCTCAAGTTTAATAGGTGGAGTGCTGGTAGTATATTTGATGGGTGTGCCGTGGCTGGCTTATATTACAGGAATGAATATTAAAAAGGCATTGCTTGTTGGAGCACTTCCTTTTATTCCCGGTGATTTGCTTAAAATGGTTGTCGCACTTTTTATCGCCAGAAAGATCAACAACCTGTTGCAAAAAGAGGTTGCGAGATGAAGAGTGCATATATAGTAGGAGGGCTTAGAAGCCCTATTGGCAAAACGAATGGTGTTTTAAAAAATTTATTGCCTCATAAGATGGCAGCAATATTGTTAAATAAATTAATTGATAAGTATAACATAAATTGTGGGGCAATAGATAAGGTTATTCTTGCAAATGCTGTTGGTCCAGGGGGCAACATTGCCAGGTTGTCGCTACTTGAAGCTGGATGGAGCTTTAGCATTCCCGGCGTTACGGTGGATTTTCAGTGTGGTGGAGGCCTTGAGGCTGTAAATTTAGCTGCGCACCATATAGTATCAGGTCAGTGTGAAATGGTTATTGCAGGTGGTGTTGAGAGTACCAGTATGGAACCTAAAAGGCAGTATAACAAAAATGATCCCAGGTATAAAGGAGAAGGCGTATTCTATAAAAGAGCGCAGTTTTCTCCAGAATCTATTGGAGACCCTGATATGCTGGAGAGTGCAGAAAATGTCGCCTCTAATCTTAATATATCAAGGCGGGAAATGGATTTATGGGCTATTGAAAGCCACAGAAGGGCGGCTGAGGCAAGTAAGCAGAAATTATTAAAAGACGTTATAGTGCCATTATCGGTTAATGGCACTGTTATTTCTTATGATGAAAGCATTAGGGCTGGTATGTCTTTAAAACTTGCTGAAAAGGCCAGAAGCGTTGTGAGGAAAGGTGGTAGCATCACAGCTGTAAACGCCTGCCTCACCCATGATGGTGCGGCAGTTATTCTTGTGGCTTCAAAGGAAGCTTTAGAAAAGTATGGATTAAAACCTTCTGCAAAAATAATTGAAGCGGTAGATGCCGGCGTTGATCCAAACTTATCGCCACTTGGTGTGATTGCAGCGGTACAAAAACTTATTAAAAAGACAAATGTGAAGATTGATGACATTGATGCATTTGAAGTAAATGAAGCATTTGCAGTAAAAGTGCTGGCATTTATAAAAGAGTTCAACATATCACCAGAGAAGGTAAATATATGGGGTGGTGCCCTGGCGTACGGTCATCCTTATGGCGCTTCAGGGGCAATTATTTTGATTCACCTTTTAGAAATATTGAAAAAGCTAAACAAGAGAATAGGAGTAGCGGCTATTGGTGTTGCAGGTGGACAGGGAGCAGCGATGATGATCGAAAGGTGTGATGCGTAGTTGGATTTTTTTAAAAAAATAGGAATGATAGCCAAAAACGATCCGGACAGATTGTGTATTGTGAAAGATTCAAAAAAATATTCTTATGGCGAGTTTTTTAATGTAGCTAATGATATTGCAGAACGCCTTTCATCTATTGGTTCTGTTATGGATAAAGTGTTAATATATAAAAGAGATTGCCTCGAGCAGTTTTTATATTTCTTTGGTGCAAGTATGGCAGGTAAAATTTCTATACTGTGTCCTCCCACTATTTCAAACAGGAAACTAAATTCCATGATAGAGAAGATACAGCCCAAAATAATAATAAGTGACAATTTCGAGCTGCCAGCGGATAAAAGTAAAGTTCCGTTGCCGGACAAAAAGGATATTTTCCTTGGAGCACTTTCTTCAGGTACTACCGGGGAAGAAAAGATAATATGGCGGGACTGGGCAAGCTGGACTGAGGCCTTTCCTATCCAGAGTAAAATTTTTGGCATTCATGAAAAAAGCATACTGTTTATTCACGGCCCTTTCAGCTACACAGCAAACTTAAACAGCGCACTTCATATACTATCTGAAGGTGGAAGTATTGTGCTTACAGATAAAAATAGGCCGTCAAGCTGGGTTCATGTAATTAAAAAGTATGGTGTCAACGTGGTGTTTATGGTTCCAGCATATTACAGGATGATGGTGAAGTATTTAAACGAACCACTAAAGGATATAGAATCTGTAGTAACAGGAGGTGCCAAGCTTGATTTTGAAACTGCCTGCAGTTTATTTAAGATATTTCCTAACGCAAAAATTACAGAATATTACGGTGCAAGTGAACTAAGTTATGTGACATACAATACTGGTGAAGATATAATAAAAAAGAATTTGAGTGTTGGAAAGCCATTTCCAGGTGTAGAAATTTGGATAAAGGAAGGTGAGGTTTGGGTCAAAAGCCCTTATATAGCGCCTGACTATAGACCCCAGGCTACTGTAGGCGATATTGGATATATGGATTCGGAAGGCTTTTTGTACCTGGAAGGACGCAAAGGAGACGTTATAAATAAGGGCGGACAGAAGATTTTCCCTGAAAGAGTGGAAAGCATCTTGCTAAAAAACCCTAAAATAGAAAATGCGGCAGTTATAGGAGTTGATGATCAACTGAAAGGTCAGGAAGTGCTGGCGATGATAGTAAAGAAAGATAAAAGCCTGACTATTAGTGAAGTTAGAGAGTTTTGCAGAGCGAACCTAGAGGTTTATGAAAGGCCTTCAAAAATTATGTTTGTCAATGATTTGCCGTTAAACAGCAACGGCAAGATAGATAAAAGGCGAATAAAAAGCCAATTCTTACTTGACACACACAAAATTAAAATTTAAAATACGTGCAGAAAGAATTTACAGGAGATGATATAATGAGCCTATTGTATACACCTATCAAAATAAAGGACGTACTTATGAGAAACAGGGTGATGATGTCACCTATGTGCATGTACTCTGCGTCTGCGGACGGTATGCCTAATGATTGGCATCTGGTCCATTACGCCACAAGGGCCGTAGGCGGTGTAGGCCTTATAATGCAGGAGGCCACGGCGGTGGAGAGCAGAGGCAGGATAACGGATCGCGATCTTGGCATATGGAATGATGAGCAGGTACAGGAGCTGAAGAAAATAGTGTCGCTGTGTAAAGGCCATGGAGCTGCGATGGGAATTCAGCTGGCCCATGCAGGGCGCAAGTGCGAGGTGGCTACCGAAGATGTGGTGGCACCAAGCCCCATAAAGGCCGGTGAAAATTATAAGATGCCGAGAGAGCTATCCGTTGATGACATTCGCTGCATTGTCACGTCTTTTGGCATGGCTGCCAAAAGGGCTGATGAAGCAGGTTATGATATTGTGGAAATCCACGCAGCCCACGGTTACCTTATTCACGAATTCTTGTCACCTCTTTCTAACAAGCGGACAGATCAGTACGGTGGTAGCCTTGAAAACCGCGTGAGATTTTTAAATGAAATAATAGATGAAGTTAGAAAATATTGGCCTGATAACAAGCCTTTGTTTGTACGGGTTTCGGCTGATGATTATATACCAGGTGGTATAAACATAGATATGATGGTGGATATCGTGAACCAGATTAAGGATAGAGTAGATGCAATTGACGTGAGCAGCGGAGGCCTGTTAAGCGCCCATATCGATGTTTACCCCGGCTATCAGATTAAATATGCTCAGGAAATAAAATCTCGATGCAATATAAAGACTGTGGCGGTAGGGCTTATAACCGCACCCGAGATGGCAGAGGAGATAGTCTCCAATGAGAGGGCGGATATGGTGGCACTGGGAAGAGAGCTGCTGAGAAATCCTTACTGGGTATTGCAATCGGCAGGTCGCCTGCACACCGATGTTTCCTGGCCTGTACAATACGAGAGGGCAAAGTAATAGTTATTTAAAATAAATTACAAAACCGACCATAGATGGTCGGTTTTGAATGTAGTGATTATTTTTCCCCATTAAAATGGGGAGCTTTTTATTTCTCTAAAAAGTATTTCAAGGTGTCTTTTAGGATTTAAAGCTTGCTGCGTTGAAAGTTTCCAAATGAATGATCTGATAACTTGGCTTCTTACTTCCTTAAAGAGATAGGTATCGAACTGTTTACGCTGAGTAATTTACTTACAGGAAAGACTCACCTAGATAGTGTTAACAATAATTTGGTAGTTCGATTTTGTATACTTTTGCAGGAATTTAATATTTTATGTAGAATATTATTACATATATGGTATTTATAAAGATACTTTAGCATACCTTTGCTTAAAGGGGGTAGTAGGTTGGGACTAATTTACGAAAATTTTACCGAAGAAGAAAGAAACTTGTTTTTGGCATCCATTCTTCATGATATAGGAAAGTACTGGCAGAGGACAAGAGATGATAAAACTAATGAAAAAGTAAAGAAAGTATATAGAGAAATTTATAGAGAAGAAGGTAGTTATAATCCAAGACATCAAGAATGGGGAGCATATTTTTGCGAGACGTACGTAAAAATAAATGAAGTAACTTTAGCTGTTAGAAATCATCATAGACCGGTAACAAAAATGGATTATATTATTGCTATTGCAGATAAACTCTCGGCAGTTGAAAGGGATAATAAGAGGTCAGATGATGAAGAAGATGCAAAACAGCTTATTTCGATTTTTTCCGATATAAAATTAGATGGTTTAGGGGCAGAGGGTGCATATTATAAAAAATTAGTACCTTTGTCTGAATTTACAATGTCTACCCCTGAAATAGACATGAATATTTCATATAGTTATAAACTGTTATGGGAAAGATTTATTGACGATTTTGTCAAAATAGAGAATTTTTCAGATCCGATAGAATTATTAAAGTTTTATCATGTTTTAGAAGAGTATACGTTTAATGTACCTTCAGCCTATTATTATTCAAGGCCTGATATTTCTCTTTGGGCTCATTTAAAGACTACTGCAGCAATTGCATTTTGTCTTTTTAGAGAGTTAGAGGGAAGCAGTGAAAGAGTATATGAGAGAATACATAGTAAGATAATTACACAATCCGTTTTTGAAGATGGAGAAGGGGATCTATTTTGCCTTGTAAAAGGGGATATTTCGGGAATTCAGGATTTTGTGTACGATACAGAAATGGATGGCGCAACGAAATCCTTAAGGGGTAAATCTTTTTATATATCGTATTTAATGGATTTAGTAGCTAAGTATATTTTGATCAATGAAAAGATGCCAATTTGCAATATGATTTATTCTGGCGGAGGGCATTTTTATTTATTGATGCCTGCAAAATTTATAGACAAAATAGATTATTATCAAGGGATTTTGGATCAGATACTTTTTAATGCCCATGGACTAAGGCTCTCCATTTTAATCGATGCTGTTCCTGTAAGTATAGAAGACTTAATTAAAAATTTTTCAGATAAGCTAGATGAAGTTGGTATTAAAATAAATAAAAAAAAGGAGAAAAAATATCTTAGTTTGATATTCAATAATAATTTTAAGTTTTTTGAACCTTATGAAGATAAGGGAGATATATGCCCACATTGTGGTAGACCTTTAATTAGTGATAGATGTGATTTTTGCTTTAGTTTCGAAAAGCTTGGTGAGTCTTTGATTAAAGGTAGTTATATAGTAGAGCAAATAATTAAACCTTTGGAATCCAGTATAAGAACTTATGATGATATTTTTAAAGCATTAGGGTTTAAAATTGAAATCTCAAAAGAACCCAGAGATGGATTTTGCTATGCCTATAAGAAAGATGTATTTAAATTTAGAAATTGCTGCGGGTATATAAGGATACCTTCACATATGAAAGAGGAAGGTGGGAAAATAGTAAATTTTGACGAAATATCTGATATGTCTAAAGGATGTAAAACATGGGGGATTGTAAGAGGTGATGTTGACAACCTTGGAAGGATATTCTATGAAGGGCTTGGGGAAAACAAGTCTATAGCCAGGGTATCGACATTATCATCAGAACTTTCATTGTTTTTTGGTTCTTATTTAGAGAGCCTACTGAAGGATGAATTTGAATATTGTTCAGCTATTTATGCTGGTGGCGATGACTTTTTATTTGTGGGACCTTGGGACAAGCTACCTTATCTAGCTTATGCTATAAGGAACAAGTTTTCAGAATTTACAGGGCATAATAGTGCAATAACCATTTCAATGTCTATAGATATTTCACCAGATCGGAAGTTTCCGCTTTACAAGGTAGCATTAAGTTGTGGAGAACATCTGGAAGATGCAAAATTATATGTAAGAAGTGGTAAGCAAAAAGATTGTTTGGCTTTTGCAGGTTACAATCTTGGATGGGAAGAATTTGAAAAACTAAGCAGAGTGAAATCTATGTTTGTTAGTGCTCTTGAAAAAGGTGTTTCTAGAGCGATTTTGAGCATTATTTACAAAGTTGACGATCAAAAAAAGATGGCTGAAAGAAATGGAGAAATATTTAAATCATGGTGGTTGATTTATCACATCGCTCGATTGGGTGATAGATATAAGAATGCAAAAGACATTGTAAATGAGATAAAAGATGCATTACTTGAAAAAGGAAATTTACTTTATAAACATACTTATCTTGCGTGCCGTTGGGCAGAAATGGAGACAAGAAATGAATAAATGACGGGAGGGGTAGAAATGCCAAATGATGGTATGGGTATAAAAAACAATACAAATAAAAATTTAAATGATATTATGAAAAAAATTAATGATGCCATTGACGCTGAAAAAGATCCTAAAGGTGATGCTTTTTTGTTCTGTGCTCAAGAAACCGGCAGATTGCTTGCTGAGAAAAAGGTGAGTATATCGCAAATTAGAAAGGTCTATAGTGAAGCAAGGAGAATTAAGTACAATGAGGATGGGATTTATAGACTGAAGATTTTAGAGGCTTTGCTTGCATATATGGCAGGGAGATTTAAAGAACTTAAGGAATTTAAAGATATTTTAACAAAAGCGATTGGTGTAGCAGAAAAAAACGAAAAAAATTTTAAGAGATTTATTGAGTTTTTCCAGGCTGTTATTGCTTATCACAGAGCAAATGGCGGAAAGGAATAGTTTGGTGGAGGTGTATTGATAATGGAGAATTTAAAGTTTCAAGGTAAATACATAATAACTACTGATATAGTGGCTAAGACAGGATTACATATAGGTTCTTCTGAGAGCAGCCTTGAAATCGGTGGTGTGGATAATTCGGTTATAAAGGATGCTCAGGGAAGGCCTTATATCCCGGGCAGCAGTTTAAAAGGTAAAATGAGGGCATTGATGGAGTATGCTGAAGGCCTTATAAACCCAGATAATTTAGTTTTTACGGTTGAGAAAAAAGACAACAAAGAAGAAAGTATAAGAATTCACATGTGCGAAAAAGCGGATTGTCCTGTTTGCAATATTTTTGGTAGAAACCACGGAAAACATAATTTTGTCAATGGTAGTTCAAAAAATTTCGATAATGTAATAACTCCTACAAGGTTAATTGTAAGGGATGCTTATTTGATTGAGGAAAGTATTACAGAGGAAATGAAGGAGAATCTTGACTTAGATTGGACAGAGGTAAAGTTTGAGAACAATTTGGATAGGATAACGTCCAACGCAAATCCCAGGCAGACAGAAAGGGTCCCGGCCGGAGCGCGATTTGAGGGACAGTTTATTTTAAATGTGTTAAATGACGAAGGAACAAAGTATTTAAGAAAATTGCTTGAGGCCATGATGTTATTAGAAGATGACTACCTGGGTGGACAGGGAAGTAGGGGATACGGGAGAATCGCTTTTGAAAATTTAAAAATTGTTTTTAGAAGCAAGGAATTTTATGAAGGTACAAAAGACGAAGATATAGTAATCCAAAATTGTGGTTGTATAAGAGAGGTACTAAATAAGTTAAAGTGAGGATGAAAAAATGAGATCATACAGAGTAAAATTGAAATTTAAAGGACCTGTCCACTTTGGGTACAAGGAGAAAATGGATAATGTGACTGAATATATAATTCATTCAGATACACTATTTAGTGGTATCTTAAACTGTTATTTGCTCTTATACGGCAAAAGAAAGGCAGATGAAATTGTAAATAGATTTTTAAGTGGAGATTTGCCATTTAAGTTATCATCAGCTTTTTTATATATAGGTGAAGAATATTTAATTCCTAAACCGATTAATTTGGATTTATCTGATACAGTAGGAGATTTTAAAAAAGCCAAAAAAATTAGGTACGTGCCGTTAGATTATACCTATAAACAAGCCAAAAGTGAGGTTTACATAAAAGGACCTATAATGACAAACAAGAAGTATGATAGGATTTTTAGCATTGATGAAAGGCCCAGGGTGACATTAGATAGAATTGAGCGCAGTAGTAAGATTTATTATTTAAGTAGTTGTACGTTTGGTGAAAATGTAGGATTATGGTTTTATCTAGACGTTTATGACACAGGTATAGAAAAAGAAATACAGGCAGCAATCAGATTGCTGGGAGACGAAGGATTAGGGGGCGAAAGAACATATGGATTCGGTTTATTTTGTGTAGATTTCTGCGAAGAAAAAGCTAATTTTGATTTAGAGTCTGATCAATATCTTCTTCTGTCTTTGTTTTTGCCGTCTGAAAGTGATGATTTAAGTAGTGGTTTAATAAGCTACGAGCTCGCTGAAAGAGGAGGTTATGTATACTCTCCTTTTAGTTCAAACCTGAAGAAGAAAAAGGTAAGGATGTTTTTGGAAGGCAGTGTATTTAAGAAAAAATATAATGGTAAAATTGTTGATGTAACACCGGATAATTTTAATACGCATAAAGTTTTAAGATATGGTATTCCATATTGGAAGCCTATTTTACTTTCTGGTCAGAGGGGTTGATGGAATGAGGTACGAATTGGAAGTGATATCGCCGTTAAATATAGGAAACGGCACAAGGATTAAAGATTTCGAGTACTTTTTTAGGAACGGCAGGGTTGAGTATATAGATATTTACAAGCTTATAAAGGATATTAGCAAAAGCAGTATAAAGGTTGATTATCTCATAAGTAGTTTTGATCGAGTGGGTTTTAGGTGGGATGAGGTAAAAGAGAGGATAGGGCTTAAAAGTTGGGATAAATATATTTCTGTAGTTTTGGAGGCTAGTGGAATTACGAATGTAAGAGGAGAAATTGTCCCAGTAATTAGAAGTGCTGGTAGGCCTTATATTCCTGGGTCTTCGATAAAAGGGGCTTTAAGGTGTTCAATTACAAGAGGTATCTGGAGAGATGTGGGTATGTATTATAGAGAACAAGTAGATTATGCTATTAGAGAGAAAAATAATAATCTTAAGTATAGGTTAGATCCTCAAAAATTAGATGATATAGCTGAAGAAAAGGTGTTTGGGAAACCACATAATTCACCGTTCAGATATCTAAAGATTTCTGACAGTGATATTTTGTCTAATGATAGTCTTAATATATATGAAGTTAAAATAATGAATATATGTAATGATAAAATTAAATGGTTTAGTCTAAATAAAAACCATGATAGAAGCCAAGAAGCATTATCGATTTATATAGAGGCTTTTAAGAGGGGAACTAAGACATATGGCAGTATAAATTCGGGTTTAGATAAAAAAATATACGATAGTTTTATCATAACAGAGGGCAAGATTGTAAATTATGAGATAATAAAGATGCTTAAAACACTGATAGGAGAGGATATAAAAAGATATATAGAAGAAGAGATTGCTTTCTTTATGAAATATGGTCCATCTGAAATTGTAGATTTTTATAAAGATATTAAGATACGGAATGATAAGCTAAAAGAGAATGAAATCATGATTCAAGTGGGTTTTGCCACAGGATATTTAAGCAAGACTATTGGTAATTATCTTAATAAGGGTGTAAAAGACATTGAAAAATTGAGATTGGTTATGCCACGTACTAAGGTGTATACTACGCTATTTCCAAAGACAAGGAGAATCATTTTTAGAAATGGGAAGCCAGATTGCGTGCCAGGATGGATTAAACTGACATTTGAAGGATGGTAAGATGAGCGTTGTTAAGTTAAGATTGGAATTTGATTTAAATGATAATTTCTTTTTTGATAAGGAATATAAACAAGTTTTATCCGAGTACTATTATAATATTATAGGAAATGGATTTTTTGTTTTTTCAGATATAATACCTAAAAAAAAGAAAAATTCTAACGATGGTTTTTGGGCAATAGAAAAAGCTGCATTTGATTTTTCAACGGTATCTACTGAAAAACTATTAAATGTGGCAATGAATGCCATGAAAACCCCTATACAGTTTAAATATGGTTCGTTGAAGATAAAGAAGGTACGTTTTTTGAAAGTGAAGCTAGAAAATAAAGCTTATACTTTGTCTCCAATTATAGTTTTTAAAAATGGTAATCCATTACTGTATGAAGAGAGTCCTGAATATTTCAGCGAAGTTTTAAGGGAGATTTTAATTTTCAAGTATAAAGATTTATTTGGTGGTTATCCTCATGATGACCGATTTGTTTTTTATTTTAAGAGCAAACCTCTTAAGGAAGAAATAAATGGGTTTCCAGTTTATAAAGGTTGTTTTGAGATGATAGGTTCGGAAGATCTTATTGGCCTATCATATAATACAGGACTTGGCAGTTTTAATGAATTAGGTTTCGGAATGATATCAAGTGATTTGTATTTTTGGAAAAAATCAACTGACATAGAATTGAGAAATAATAACGGAAATAGTAGTTGAGGAGGTTTTTATTATGATAAAGTTTTTTTCTTTTTTAGGAACTAACAGATATATCCCATGTAATTACTATCTGGGAGATGTCAGAGTAGAAAATGATAGTTATGTTCAAGCAGCTTTGTTGAAAATACTTCACGTTAACGGTGTTGTACCTTCTAAAATAGTCGTATTTACAACGAAAAAAGCCACTGAACAAAACTGGATGCAAAATGCGTATGATAAAACTCTTCCAGGACTTTACGAGGCGTTGTGTAATCTCGATTTTATACCAAGTGTGATTATTAATAATTTGATAATTCCTGATGGCAATAATGAAAAAGAGCTATGGGAGTTATTTGATATAATAATGGGAGAAATAGATGAAAGAGATGAAATAATATTTGATATAACTCATTCGTTTAGGTTTCTTCCTATGCTAGCTTTTATAGTTTTAAATTATGGACGAGTTGTTAAGAAAGCTCAGATTAAAGCCGTTTATTATGGGGCCTTTGAAACATTAGGTTCAACTAGAGATGTTGAGATGATGCCTATAGAAAAAAGGAACGCACCGATTTTGGATTTGACTCCTTTTATAGATGTTTTTGATTGGACTTTAGGAGTAGACAGATATTTGAATACAGGTGATGTATCGATTATACATCATTTAACTCAAACTAGTGTAAAAGAAATAAATAGCGAAATTTCTGCTATGGATGTTAAAGATAAAAAAGTAATGTTTAGAAATGTAAGTCAATTAAAAATACTGGCTGAAAATATGAAGAAGTTTAGTGATGTTGTATTTACGTGTAGAGGGAAAGAATTAGATAAAACAGCTTTAGAGTTGAAGAAAACTATAGATACCGTGCTTGAAAGTGCCGTTTATACATATCTTAAGCCTTTGTCTCCTGTACTAAACATGTTAAATAATAAATTTGGCAAATTTGGAGAAAATAACTATGATAATTTATTAAATATTTGTGAGTGGTGTTTGGATAATAGAATGTATCAACAAGGTTTAACCTTATTAGAAGAAGGAATTATAAGTTATCTTTGCAATAAAAACGAGTTAAATCAAAATGAACAATCTCATAGAGATATTATAAGTGCATGTAGTGTGGTGTTTCACGGAAAAAAGTTAAAGCAAGAGTATGAAAAGGATAGACGTATTATAGATTCTATAATCCAGAATTCCAAGAACCATGCTTTGTTAAAATTGCTTTATTCAATTGCTTCTGTCAGAAATGATATTAATCATGCAGGGTGGAGAAATAATCCAGGGAGTCCGAGTATTTTTGAGAAACAGCTAAGAGATTTTATAGACAAGGCTCGCTCTATTCAACATGATAATAGTGAATCCGTTTATATTAAGCCTAGACGTATGTTTCTTATAATCTCACATTCCATTACTCCAGAACAGGAGAAAGAAGCAAGGACGCAATTAGGGATTGATGAGTTTGTAATGCTAGAACCAAATCTTTTGGATAAATGGTCAAATATACCGCCTGATGTTCATTTACTGGATGATCATCTAGAAGACGTGTTTAAGTGGATTGATAAAAATGCGTGTGATGGAGATTATGCTCTGGTTCAGGGCGATTATGGAGCTACGTTTATGGTCGTAGATTACTGTATGGCCAGGGGGATAATACCTGTGTATGCTACTACCCAGAGAAAGGTTAAAGAGGAGGTATCAGAAGATAGCATTATTACTACCAGAGAGTTTAAGCATGTTATGTTCAGAGAATATAAAAGACGTGACTAGTTAATTTGAATGAGGGTGTTTACATAGTTACGTAAATATGGTAAAATATAATTTAATGGATATTGAGTCTGTCAACTCTTGAGGTTTTTTGCATCATGTGAGGTTGACGAAAAGTTTATACCATGAGAGGGTATTGAAAACCCTCATTTTATGCATATTTTTTACTGGGGTTTCAATCGGACCATTATGGAATTGAAATAGGGTTTTTTGAAACATGCAGGAAATATTCTCAAGGTTTCAATCGGACCATTATGGAATTGAAATGGTACTCCAGTGGCAACCTTTACTCTTGCGGTGGAGTTTCAATCGGACCATTATGGAATTGAAATTGTTTTAGCTGTCCGAAAGCTGCTGCCGATGTTTCAGGTTTCAATCGGACCATTATGGAATTGAAATACAGGGAGATTCTAGCATGACTGCATATGAGTACATGTTTCAATCGGACCATTATGGAATTGAAATTTCTTTGATAAAAACATAATCATCAAGTTTGCTTCTCAGTTTCAATCGGACCATTATGGAATTGAAATACAGGAAGATCCAATGTGGCCGCTACCATCGCGGCAGTTTCAATCGGACCATTATGGAATTGAAATAATAAATACTAAAACAATAAAAGGAGGTGTAGAGCTGTTTCAATCGGACCATTATGGAATTGAAATTGTATATTAGCAATATCAAAAAAATCTACCTTACTAGTTTCAATCGGACCATTATGGAATTGAAATTCTATTTCAACAACATTATCTTCGTACACATAACTAGTTTCAATCGGACCATTATGGAATTGAAATTCAAATATTCCTCCCTACTGCGCTATGATCAAAAATGTTTCAATCGGACCATTATGGAATTGAAATAAAGAGAGTAATAGAGCCAGGAGCACAATGGGAAATGTTTCAATCGGACCATTATGGAATTGAAATGCGTTCTGCGTGAGACCAAAGTGCCAAGCGTTCTCGTGTTTCAATCGGACCATTATGGAATTGAAATTGGCAATATCAATCCCTGGATCGGTTGGAACTGTGCCGTTTCAATCGGACCATTATGGAATTGAAATAATGACTGAAGGTTTGCATAAAGGTTGTCGAGAAAGAGTTTCAATCGGACCATTATGGAATTGAAATAGTTACTTGAGGAAACGGCAGCTTGAGGAACTAGAGGGTTTCAATCGGACCATTATGGAATTGAAATTGTATTAGATCAAGCGGGCATAGACTGGGACTTTGTGTTTCAATCGGACCATTATGGAATTGAAATCAATCCTAGCCCAGTAACCATCATCCGCTAACTCACTGTTTCAATCGGACCATTATGGAATTGAAATGGGCTAAAGGTTATAACAATATAACAACCGAGCCATGTTTCAATCGGACCATTATGGAATTGAAATCAATATGGGCATTTGTATTTGTCATTCATCACTTTTCGTTTCAATCGGACCATTATGGAATTGAAATCAATATGGGCATTTGTATTTGTCATTCATCACTTTTCGTTTCAATCGGACCATTATGGAATTGAAATATGGCTCGTGTTGGAATCAATATCTTTCCTTTGCCTTGTTTCAATCGGACCATTATGGAATTGAAATGACTGAGAAAACACTTTTTCGAGTGTTTATCCCAGTGTTTCAATCGGACCATTATGGAATTGAAATTAAAAGTTTCACCCCCTTTCAAGATTCTTCTACAAGTTTCAATCGGACCATTATGGAATTGAAATTTGCTGGCAACCTGTATTATTATCCTCAGGTCTCCGTTTCAATCGGACCATTATGGAATTGAAATCAGGTTACAATGAGCGGCATGATTGTGCCGCTCATTTTAGATTAACGACAAGCACCACTTTTTGTGAAAAGTGGTGCTTGTTTTGCGTTTGGATATAATCTGATAAATATTGAATAAAGATCATGCGAAGGTGAGGAATTCTTGCCTTTTTTCCATAGCCATGAAGTTTCAATTAGACTAACACTAACTAATATTATTTCAGTTCAATCATTGTGGAATTGAAGGAATTTTATGCTCAATGTAGAATATAAACTTTAGGATATATCAGTCAATGGAGGATTTATTATGAAAAACATAATGATCTCTTTAATTGGGCGTGGGAGAAAACCAGATGGTGGTAAAGGATATATAAAAACGAGATACAGTTTTGATAATGGTGAATATATAAGCGATGAAACAGCTTTTTTTGGTTCAGCATTATATAGATACTTGGTAGGTAGAGGTTATAATATTGACAAGTGGATTGTATTCGGTACAAACACCTCAACTTGGTCTGAAATTATTGAAGCAATAAATAGCGTTCAACAGGAAAAATTAGAAGAGATGTATTACAAAGTTTTAGCCGAGGAGGAAAATGGAATAACTGACACAACGTTGAAACAATGGGAACGCGATATAAGCAAATTTTTACATGTAAATCTTGTCGCTGTAGATCCTTTAGATTATAAGGCCTATATCAACGAGCTGTTAAATATTATAACTATCGGAGATGAATACAAAATCTTTTTTGACATGACTCATGCTTTTAGACATATGTCTACTGTTTTATCTTTCTCACTGATGTACTTAAAATACCTTCGAGATATTAAAAGCATTGAAGTGTACTATGGGGCTCTGGATATGACAAAAGACGTCGTTAAACCTGTTTTAAAAATTGACTTCATAAATGAACTATTCTCCTTGTCTACATCCTTTGACCTGTATAAAAATTCAGGGTATTTCCCTGAAATATTAAGAGATCTTGGAATTTCAAACAGAGAAAATACATATTTCAAGCTGGAATTAAATAGAAATCCAAGAAATGAGCTGAAAGAAATAACAAAAGAATTAGAGAAAATAGAAGGAAGCGATAACTACAAAAGGGAAACAGCGTTTTGTATAAAAAATCAACTTAGTAGGTTATATGAGTTAAAGTATTTAGACGAAAGGATGGTAGAGAGGGCGAGATTTTTCTTTGACAAAAAGCAGTATTTAAAAGCACTGGTATTGCTTTATGAAGCTCTAATTATTCTGGCCGGAAGGATATATCAGATTCCCGATAAACAAAATTATGAGAAAAGGGAAGAGATCAGAAGAAGGATAAAAGAAGAAATAAGAGGTATTAGAGATAGAAAATTTATTAAAACAGAGAGAGTGGGAGAGGTCTTTAACCTTTTAGAGTATACAAGAAATGCAGCGGTACATGGCTCTGATCCACAAGGTACTCAGGAATATTTAGAGCAGCGTTCGTATTTCGAAAGTTTGTTTAATGAGGCGCTGGACATTTATCACGAGATAGACAACAGTATTAGTTAAATTTAATTTATTTTGGCTATAGCAACAAGTATGAACTGGAGGTATTTTCATGCGCGTAAAGATATGTTTTAGACCGGAAAATGAAATGGAGATTATTGATATTAACTACAACTATTATATAACAGCAATGATATATAATTTATTGTCAAAGTCGAATAAGGCATTTACAGACAAATTGCACGATGAGGGTTATAGATTGGGCTCTAGGCACTTTAAGTTGTTTACTTTTTCCCAGCTCAAAGTAAAGAAATACATCGTGGAGGAATCGAAAATAAAAATCATGGATGATGCTTTGCTATATATAGGATCTCCAAGGCTTGATTTTTTGTATTATTTGTCTGATACCCTTCTTAAAGCAGAAAGAGTTAAAATTGGCGGTGGCTTTTTTATTGTCGATCATGTGGATCTGCTAAAAGATGTAAGGTTTTCAAGAGAGGAGAGATTTTACTGCCTCTCTCCAATAACGACCTCGACTATGGAAGTCATAGGCAATGTAAAAAAGGAGAGAAATGTGGATATAAGGGACAGCAAATTTGTTGACAATTTAAAGAACAACCTTATAAGAAAGTACTATCTGTTGCACAATCGGCTTCCTGAAGATATGAATATAGACATACAGTTTGACAAAGAGTATTTAAACAATACAAGAGGAAAATTGATATGGTTTAAAAACGTGGCCGTAAAGGCTTATTCTGCGCCTTTTACTATAAAGGCGGATCCTGAGATTATAAAAGTGGCTTATGAATGTGGACTGGGAGATAAAAATAGCGCTGGTTTTGGCATGATTGAAATAGACAGAAAAAATAGAGTGGGATTGGAGAATGTATGTGATAGCGGTATATGATGTAGAGGAAAAAAGGGTTGCAAAGATGTTAAAACTTTTCAGACAGTATCTAAACTGGATTCAAAATTCGGTTTTTGAGGGAGAGCTGACAGAAGCGCAGCTTCTGAAATTAGAAAATTCTATAAAAAAGATAATAGATTCCGAAACTGACTCGGTGATAATATTTAAATTCAGGGATCAAAAATGGGCTGATAAAAAAATTATAGGTAAAGAAAAAAATTCTACGTCAAATTTTATATAGTGACATAATATGACCATCTTGTGTGTTATTATTGAAATGTAGCGAAGAACCAAAGTCAGCAGGAGGTGATGGGCGTGTTGATTACTATTGACAGTAGAGATGATGTTTGGCTTAATAACGGTCTTACCAATTTATGCCGAATACTTAAGGAGATAGAGGATCCCAGGATTTTTGAATGTAGCGTATTCCCCGATAGGGTGGAATTGAATATAAAAAATGATGAAGACTTTATAAGGGCTTTAGGACGAAAGATTATTGCCGATAGCGATACATATATTTTTGTCAGAAAGCAAAATGATGATGGCAGCATTGATTGGACGAAGAAGGATTACGTGTGTATTCAGTATGGTAGCAAAGTCAATGGCAGAAATGTTCTGAAAGAGAAGGCGTACACATTAGAAGGTATCCAAGAGTTATTGAAAGCTGTATTGGTTCAATATGGTGCTACGTCCGGCAAAAAGCTTAAAAAAGATGTGTGTATCTTGTGCGGGCAGGAGTATCTTTACCAGAAGCGTTGGGACAAATTGAAACAGGCTGTATACCCCTTTATTACTCGTAACAAATCTATGGCAGGGGTGCGCAGCAACATTGAAGCGGAAAACGCTCCTAAAACGAGACCGGAATATTACGATAATGTATGTCCTATGTGTTATTTGATAGGTGTTCTAGAATGGTGTGACCCTACGCATATTTTTCTCTATAAGGGGGATCGGTCGTTTTTATTTATACCTGAATTATCGAGGCTTGATAGCTTGTTTGAGTTTAAAGAAAAGTATAGGCATAGCCTTGATCCCGATAGGTTTACATCCAGTGTTAGAATAATTATTAAGAGTGGCGAAGAGGAGAAAGAAGGTTATACCCAGGGCGGTAGCAGTTTGATGTTGGCTTTTCTAGAAAAGGCTTTATCCCAGGAGTATAAGGCAGAGAGGATAAGCAGGTTTAAGACTCGGGTGGAGTATTTTAGAAACTGGCTTATGCTGCAGATACCTTCGGGTAATATGAGAGATATAAAGCCCAGGGAAATCGGCATCGACCAGGAGGTTATAGATGTCATCGCAGAATGCATTGAGAAGAGCATAAAGATTTACACTTCTTTTATAAATAATTTATCTGTTGTAGAGTCCGCAAGCCAGGCACCGAAATATGATATGGCTGAAGATTTGAAAGAAAGATGCTCGGAGGCTTTTCTCAGCAATGATTACGATGCCTTTGCAAAGGCATTGGCGCCCAGAGGTAAGCACATGGTGCGTTTTTATAAAGATGCTTATGACAATTTAAATGATTTTGTATATATCTGGAGGTGGAAGAGGATGAAATTGAGTGAAGATGATTTGAAAGTGGTACAGCAGGTGGCGAGGATAATAGCAAGGGTTGCTGAGGACCACTCAAACCTGTTGTTTAAGCTGGATAAGGTTCGAAATCTGACGGATCTTTTGGATCTTCTTAGAGAAGTGGGCAGGAGGTATACATTCCTTGAGGATAGAGAATATTTGAATGCCGCTTCCCTGGCCAAGATTGCGGAACTGTTGGTGAGCAGGGATTGGTCGATTCAGGAATTTAACGATTTTAAGAATACATTAGCTGTATTTAGTTACGCTTATACAGGACAGAATCAATACTTTGCAAAAGCAAATAAATAGGGAGGAGTTAGAGATGGATATGAAGTGCATTGAAATGACATGGTTAAGTAAGACATCCCTTACAAATCTTAACTCAGGAGAAGGGGAAAGCAATCTCATTGATGTGAAGAAGTACAAGTGGAAGGGCGAGGAATACCCTTATGTCAGCGGGCAGGCCATGAGGTTTTACATGAAGGAGGCTATAAGGCGCCTTACGGATTTCAGTAGTTCGTGTATACCCAATGATAAAGGTGAAAGTTGCGGCGATGTAAGTTCATGCGAACTGTGTGACCTTTTTGGATACATGAGTACCATTGAGAAAAAAGAGTCTAAAAAGGGCGGCGCAAAGATCAGGGTATCGCCGGTGAAAGTGGCTCCTGCTATGGGGTTGCTTCCTTTTGATGAGAACAGCACTATTGACTTTCTGACAAGGAAGAAGAGATCTTCTACAGATAGCGGCGATCTCAAAGGAGATATAGTCAATGTGGAGATGGGACTAAACATATATAGGAGTGGTATATCCATAGATGTTTATAAGATAGGGAGAGAAGAGGTAATAAATGAGGATAATGGCCGCAGGACAATAGAGTTAAAAGACTTGGTACCCGCTGATGAAAGGTTAAAGCGAATTATACATGTATTGGATGCGGTGAAAAATATGAGTGACTATTCTAAACAAGCTCGACTATTGACGGATTTCACTCCGGACTTTATATTGTGTTCCCTTCAGCCCAACTATAATCATAGGCTTCAGAAGGCAATCGAAATAGATGAAAGGCAAAATTTAAATACAGATAGGCTAAAAGAGATATTGATTCAGTTGAAAGAGGATGGATCTTATATAGTCGCTGGAGCCATATCGGGTATTGTGAATAATTTAGATGAGGTGAAAGAGGTATTAAGTGAGCTGGGTATTGAGTTGAAATTACCAGGTGAGGCAATAAATGCATTAAAAGAAAAGATAAGGTGATAGCATGAATGGCCTGATGTTTAAAATGTCAGCTCCTTACTTTGCGGCATTCAGAAAGCCTACCTCCAATAGCTCTTTGAGCACGTTTCCTGTACCGCCGTTTACTACTATAAGGGGCATGATATCCAATGCGATGGGTTTGAGAAGGGATGATTTTACTTTGCAGGATATAATGGAGATAGGCGTCGCACCTGTTTATATAGAAAGGCCTGTAAAGGAAAAAGCGCTTATGTTGAAAACGGTTAATAACCCCAAAGATAACATAAAAGCTTTCTGGACTTCGCCGTTCTGGAGAGATTTCATGGTCATGCCTGAATACAAAATATACATAAAAGCAGAGGACGCTTTAATAGATGAAATATATGAAGCACTTATAAACCCTGCAAGGCCGCTTTATATAGGCCAATCGGACGATATGGTCGTGATTGAAGATCTAGAGAAAACCGATGTAGTCAAAGGCCAATCTGACACTGTAAATTCCATTATAGAGGGCCTTTGTGACGGCTGTGAACTGGTAAAGTTGCTCTATAAATTTCGGGACAAAGATACGTTGATTTACACGCCTACAATATCTGTGCCTTATGAATTACCGTATAAGCTAAATAAAGTTATAGAGGGTTATTACTTTAAAAATGATTTTGTTCAGCTGTTTTGAGGTGAAGGGTATGGATATAGCCAAAAGGCATGAATATAATGATAGGGTGTTTTTCCAGACGCTAAAAGGCCACACAGTAGATGGACTGGTGATATTAAAGAGATATTTTGATTCCAATGAAATGACAGTACGGGAATTTTGCCGAAAGTGGGATGTGGACTATAATAGATTTGTCCAGAATACCTTTGAAATAGTGTTGTTTCACGATACGGGGAAATTGATAAAAGAGTTTCAGGAGAATATAAGGATGGGGAAATCGTCAAAAGATTATCCCCATCCCCTTATATCCGTGTATATAGTTATGATGTTACAGGAAGCTGGGATGGATATACTTAGGCCTCTTGACGACAAGTATTGTCCTTTTCCAGACGAAGAGTTTATGGCATTGTGCCAGATTTTATCTCATCATACCCAGCTTTACCAGGGAATTTACGAAAATGTCTCTAATGTACCCCATCTCCTTTATGACGAAATAAACAGGTTTTTAGATGATATTCCTGAAATTATTAGATTGAGTGGATTTGAAGGGATAACCATAAAACCTGTTCATGTAAGGAGTGAACCTATTCCAAAAGATTTTATAGATGAATTTCGGCACATAAAGAACCAGTGGGTTGATTTTTGCAGGAATATGAAAGCTAAGGATAAAGTAAGATTAAAAGCCGTATATAGCTACATGTATTCGCTCTTGCAGCTATGCGATGATTACTCCAGCGCCTATTTTTCAGAATATGTTGAGGAACATAATCCTGATTGGGACATAACTGGTCCCATATTAAGCTATGATGCTGCCGGTAAGTATGTCATTCCATATCCGGAAATCGATAAAAACGCTATAACTGGTGGACGAGATCCAAGGGATTTTCAGAAACGGTTGGGTGATGTTGGTCCTTATGTGATGCTGCTGGCGCCATGTGGAAGGGGAAAGACTGAAGGGGCATTATATTGGGCTGAAAACATGAGAAAACAGCGGTTTATCAATAGGCTTATTTTTGCCATGCCTACCCAGATAACCAGCAACGCCATGGCAGAGAGGTTGAAGATGATTTATGGTGAGGAAAAGGTGGGTGTATACCACGGCAAGAGCCTTTTGTATTATCAGGAGCAATTAAAAGGAGTAAGTGATGAAGATGATATAAAGCTTATAGAGCTGGCTGAAGAACGGAACTTTATGTCAAAAGTCTTTTTAAAACCCATCATGGTTACGACTATTGATCATTTAGTTTTTTCCTTTATACATGGTTTTAGCCAGGCTGATTTTACTCTGGGTAATGTACAAACAGCGTGTATAGTTTTTGATGAAGTTCATTATTATGAGAAGGATACTTTGAGGCATCTCGTCAGCTTGTTTTCGTTGTTACGGGAAATGAAAATACCCCATCTCCTTATGAGTGGTACCTTTCCGGAGTTTCTCCAAAAAAATTTGGAAGAGAATGCCGCGTTAGAAGGAAAAAGCTATGAGATCGTGATAGATGGTGAGGGTCTCAAATATCAGCCTTTTATTGTGAAAAAACACGATGATTGTATAGTGAACAAATTAGAAAACGACTTTGCTATAAATGACAATATAATAGAAGAGATCAGGAGCAATTACCACAAAGGTATAAGGCAGTACATAATCTTAAATACTGTGAGAAAGGCTCAGGAGGTATATAAGAGGTTAAAGGACGTAATAGAGCCATCAGATAATCTAGTATTATATCATTCGCGATTTACAGGCCATGATAGGTCAAAAAAGAATAAAGCCTTGTTACAAGACAGGGATAAAAGGCCGTATGTCCTTGTAAGCACCCAGGCAATCGAAATAAGCCTTGATATATCTTGCGATGTTATGTTTACCGAGCTGGCACCTGCTGATGCCATAGGCCAGAGGGGCGGTAGGTTGAACAGAGGTGCAAAGCATTACTTAAAAGATAATCTGCAGTGTATTTTACATCTATACAATACTGATACGATGAGACCTTATGTCAATTCAAAAAAGGATGAAGATGTGAAGGTGGTGTTAGAAAGGACGTACGCTGGTTTTACAGATAAACCGTATACTTATGCTGATATTAAAGCTATATGCGATATGGCTTACAGAGATTTTAAGCTGGATTATACAGATTTTCTAGCATTCTTTTACGATGGGACTTTGTTCGGCTATAGTTATAAAGAGATTACCCGGGAAGGGGCGGGAGAGGAAGGAAATGTATTTAAGCTTCGAAGCGATGATTATATAATGATCGACGCATATCCATTAGATGTGGTAGGAGATAATGTGGAGAATTGCAGAGATTATGAAAACATTGTTAAAGTGCCGTACTGGTGGTATGTGTCAGCAAAAGATAATTTGTTCAAAAATCTGGAGGATAAATACCATAAATATTTGATATGCAAATTGCCATATTCATTTGAAATAGGGTTTGATGAGTCTAAGCTGAAGGAAGTGATACCTGATTATGGGGCTTTTCTCTAATGAGGTGAAAATTACCGGTATTGAGGTGAACTATTATTTTTACTGCAAAAGGCAGCTATGGTTTTATACCCATGGCCTGGATATGGAGCAAAATTCTGTGGATGTAGAAATCGGCAAAGAAATTCACGATGAGAGCTTTGAAAGAGAACACAAGGAGGTTTTGATAGATGATACTATAAAGCTGGACTTTGTAGGTGAAAATGCAGAAATTCATGAGGTAAAAAAAGGAAAGAGGTTGGATAAGGGTGATAGGTATCAGATACTATTTTATATTTACTACCTTGAGAAAAAGGGAATAGAAAATGTCCGGGCGGTGGTTCACTTTCCGCTGTATAAGAGGAAAGAGGAATTATATTTGACCGATGAAGATAGGAAGGTATTAGAGGAGGCTCTTGCGGAAATAAAAAAGATAAGGCAAGCCAATAAGCCAGATCCTCCTTTGAACAAGTCTGCCTGCAAAAAGTGTAGTTATTATGAACTTTGCCTGAGTTGAGGTGTGCTTATGAAAAGGAATTATTATATAATGAGTAACGGTCGTATATCACGAAAAGATAATACTATATACTTTGAGGGAAGTGAAGGCAAAAAAGCTATACCTATAAACGATGTGGAGTCCATTTATATTTTCGGCGAAGTAGATTTTAATAACAGGGCTATAAACTTCCTGGCACAAAATAACGTGACAGTTCATCTTTTCAATTATTATGGCTTTTATACCGGCAGCTTTTATCCAAGGGAATATTTGCTCTCGGGTTTTTTGGTGGTTAAACAGGTAGAGAAATACCTCAATAATTTCACACGGCTTCAAATAGCCAGGGAATTTGTAGATGCGGCCAGCTACAATATACTTAAAAATCTTAAATATTATAATCGCAAGATAGATCTAGAGGATTACATAGAAAGAATAGAGGTGGAAAGAGAAAATATATCTAAAGTAAATAGCATAAGCGAATTAATGGGAACTGAAGGCAGAATAAGAGATATATACTATGAAACATTTAATTTAATAACTAATGGTAGATTTGAATTTGATAAAAGAGTTAAACAACCGCCGGATAACGCTATGAATGCATTAATATCTTTCGGCAATTCTCTTATGTACACAACAGTTTTAAGTGAAATTTATAATACGCAGTTAAATCCAACTGTAAGTTATCTCCACGAACCAGGTGAGAGGAGATTTTCTTTGAGTTTAGATATAAGTGAAGTTTTTAAGCCGATAATCGTGGATAGGGTTATATTTAAGTTAATAAATGAAGGCATGATAAAAGAGGAACACTTTGATAAAGACCTCAATATGTGTTATTTAAGTGATAAAGGTAGAGCTATTTTTTTAAAAGAATATGATGAAAAGTTAAATACTATAATCCACCATAAAGACTTAGATAGAAATGTAAGTTATAGAAGGTTGATAAGGCTGGAATGTTATAAGTTGATAAAACATATTACAGACGTAAAAAAATATGAAGGGCTAAAAATTTGGTGGTAAAATATTGACATAAATAACTATTCATGATAAACTAAAAGATAATGATCGTTAAAGATGTCAACATCCAAGCTTTTTTACATCACCTGAGGTTGACGATGATTTTATACCATATGAGGGTATCAAAAACCCTCATATATTAAGTATTTTTTACTGGGGTTTCAATCGGACCATTATGGAATTGAGATAACTGCTTGATGAAAAATGTATGCCTGTGAGGGCAAGTTTCAATCGGACCATTATGGAATTGAGATTTTGATATTTCGCTGGAAAGAATACATGGCGATATTGGTTTCAATCGGACCATTATGGAATTGAGATGCTATAAAG